>DAIMDJ010000433.1:0-2736 GCA_036725905.1 Terriglobales bacterium | reverse complement strand
TTGAATCCAAAGAGCTTCGGTAGCTGTGTGCTTGCTATAAATAAAGCGATACCACACTTAAAACCGACAAGGACACTTTCGGAAATGAAGTTCACAATCACTCCGGCTTTTGCCAGCCACGCGATGAAAGCGAGCCCCCCAACAATCAAGGCTGTGCACGCCGCCAGAGCACCGAATCGTGAGACGTCGCCTCCGGCCAGATCACCGAGCGATGCTCCTACCAGCACCGAGATAGCGGAGGTCACCGTGATAGCTGTGTGTTGCGAGCTGCAGAACAACCAGAAAACAAGTCCGGAAAAGAGACAGGCATAGAGACCTGCTTCGGGCGGAAGATTAGCAAGCGAAGCATCCGCCAGCCCAGCTGGCATGAGGTAAGCCGCCAGAGTAACGCCTGCAATCAAATCCGCGCGCAGCCACTTAGGTTGGTAGGCGGGCAACCAAGTGAGAACTGGAAATATGTTATACCACGCGCGGCGAGCGGCAGGCTGCGACTCAGACCCCGCTGGTTCTAAATTTTCCGCAGTCTCTTTCGTTGCAGCAATATCCTTGCCCATAATGTCGACTTGCTATGGTCACGACGCTTTTTGCGGTGGCGTTCTCGATATCCGACCGCCCATTCGTGAGCTGCTTCTAATGGATTGCCACTTTTCTGACGTTCTATCCAGGCATTGAGTCCCGCTTCATTCACAGGCAGGTCGAGAATCTGAGGCCGCCCCATCAATTTGCCGAATGCTTCCATAACTTCCGTCGTGCTGGAAAAAACAATCTCGTCCATAGCTTCCGGCTTATCTTGACAAACGTATGCGTTGAAATCAACCCAGCGGCCATCCGGACGAAGCACAAACATCCGCTCCTTTGCGAGTGGATCGTTTGGGGACGCACCCGTTTGAGTCACCAGATAAGGACCGCGCTCACCAGCCGAGCCTAGATTTAATACGTGAGAATCCCGATAATGATTTGTAATCGTTCGCATAGCTGATCCTCTTGTGATGGTTCTGAGCAGCTTTGCTCGAGCGGGGGATTAGCGATAACAAACATTACGCATGTTACTTGAAGTCCGGCTTCTTAATTGTTGTAAGCTGCGGACTTGCTTCCATCGTAAAATGTGTCGAGCTCATTTTGGCGCGCCAGTTCCCGCGAAATCACCGCCAAGCGCCAGATATAAGTTCACACGTTCGCGGAGGCGGGAAGCTCTGACCTGGGTGAGTTGAACTTTTGCGGCAAGATTTTCCCCAGTGAGACGCAAGACGGTGAACATGTCGATCTGGCCCTGTTCGAGTTGCTCCCTGCTGAATTTCACCGAATCGGCACTGCTCGAAACCGCGTCGCCCAACGCGCCTTCGCGTTTACGTAGATAGTAATCCCCGGCGAGAGCATCTTCGACCTCTCCGAACGCGCGCAACGCGGAGCCCACGTAGCTTGCGGCAGCGGCCTTTTGCTCGGCGGTGCGAAGGTCCTGGGCAGCCTTGAGTTCACCGCCGAAGAAAATCGGTTGAGTAATTCCACCGGCGAAACTCCACACGAGAGCATCGAGCGCGCCGACTGAGTCGAGTGACGCGGTTCCGAGTCCGCTGGTCGCGCTGAGCACAAAGCGCGGCAATCGCGCAGTGCGCGCCTCGTTCACTCTATGAAAAGCGGCGGCGAAGCGGCGCTCGCTGCCGATGAGATCCGGCCTGCGCTCGAGGATTTGCGCGGGCAAACCGGCGGGCACACTTCTTGGTTGACCGGGGAAGGAACGTCGCACATCAAACCTTCCGGCAGGGTAGCGGCTGGTTACCACCTCGATCGCGCGGATGGTCTGCGCCCGCGCCTGCTGTGCAGTGTACAGTGCATCTTCGGCGGCGGCTGTGCGCGACTTGATCTGCGACACGTCGAAGTCGCTCGCAAAGCCCTGTTGTTTGCGCACGTCGGTGAGTTTCGAATAATCCTGGTAGATACCGAGTGTCTCCTGAGCGTTAGCTTCTTGTTGCGCGGCCTCGATGGTGGAGAAGTATGCACGCGCTACCGCAGCGGCGAGCGACTGGCGGGCAAATTCGTAGTCGGCTTCCAGCGCGGCGCTTTCAGCCTTCGCGGCAGCTTTTTTCGAGCGAATGCGGCCCCACACGTCGGCCTCCCAGGCGGCGCCAGCGGCGAGGCCATAGACCCAGCGCTGTGATGTCTCATCCGTGCTGGTATCGAGTCCGGCGCCACCGCTGTTCTCTGTTCCCGAACTTCCGAACTCCGGTGGATTGATGCCGCGACCAATGTCGCCGCTAAGGTGCTGACCTTGGCGCTCACCCAGTCCTTTCATAGCAATCCGTGGGTAGAGCGATGACGCGGCGATGCGTACAGCAGCGCGCGATGCTTCCACGCGAGCGGCGGCGGCCTTGAGATCGGGATTCCGCTCGACGGCGTCCGCGACAAGCGCGTTAAGCTCCGGGTCGCCGAAATTGCGGATCCAGTTCGGCACCACAGCGCCGCTGCGATGCGGACCGGCCCAGGTTCCTGGGATTTTCGCACGAGCCGACTCAGGCATGATGTCCGCGCCAAAGGGTGGATTTTTCAGAGCGCAGCCCGCAAGCACGAGGCTGCCGCCGGTAACAATGAGCAGAGTGCAGCGCCGAGCGTTCATCGTTTGATCCTTAGTGAGCGCCGAACAGAGCTGAGAGATGTTTGATGACGAACCAGTCGAATTTCGCCGCGATGCGGACGATCACGCGACGGAGGATCTGGATCGCCGTAATATCGTTCGTGTAG
>DAIMDJ010000432.1:0-2737 GCA_036725905.1 Terriglobales bacterium | reverse complement strand
AAAAGCGGTTGCCCAGTTTCCAAAGTGCTCAAAGCGAACATCACGATGAACGCCAAGCTGGAAGGCTGAAGCGGCATCAAAGGTCGGGCTTCAGATCTCGGACTTCGAACTTCAGACCCCTAATTTCACACCTGAAACCGTAGCGTCAGAGATCGAATGATTCCGCGCTTCCGCGTCTTAAGTGAACCTGAGGTCCCAGAGTCCAAGGCCCGAGGTCTGAAGTCCGAGGTCTAAGGTCTGAAGTCCGAGGTCCGACGTCTAACTCTGTGATCTAAGAATTTCGCGAATTTCGCGATTCACGCGCGTGGCATCTTGCGCCGCAGTATCAATCAATTGAGACCATTTCTTCCCATTTTCATCAAGCTTGGATTGGCTTAGAAGGTAGGCTGCCTGCAAAATCGTTTCAAGGGAGTTGCTCAGCCCGTGCGCGAGCGTGCGTAGGTTGCTAATTACATCCGCGGGTAGCTGGGTGGAGGTCTTCGCTGAGAGTTCAGATAATTTCGTCACTCCGCGGGAAGGCTTGTTCAGCTTGCCACTCAGAGCTGGCGAGGTAATCGGTTGCTTGGTTGGTTTTTCCTGAGTTCGCGAAGTTATTCTTGCCGATTTGCGCTCACGCACATCTATTCCCCTGGTTTGACAGGCAGCGACACCTCTGTAGAATATCCCTTGCAGTCCTTTCCTGGAAAGCGGCCCGAAACCGCCGCATCCGAGTCACTTGCCGAAGTGGCGGAATTGGCAGACGCGCATGGTTCAGGTCCATGTGCCCGCAAGGGCGTGGGGGTTCGAGTCCCTTCTTCGGCACCATTCCTAATCTGTCAACGAATTAGGGATCTGGAGCGCGTCGTATCATGCTAGGCCGGGCAGGGCAGACGCCAGGCCACAGACGTGAAGTGAACAGCATCTTGTCAAGCTCCGCGGGACGCGATACAACCTGATCTCACTACAATTCACGTAAAAGAAACAATGGCAGATCATGCCTCAGTCGGTAAGAACCCAACAAAGCGCAGGGCGCTGAAATTTGTGGTTCTTATTGGCGTGGTGAGTTTCTTCGCGGATTTCACCTATGAGGGCGCCCGCAGCATCACAGGCCCCTATCTCGCTATTCTTGGTGCGAGCGCGACGCTCGTCGGATTTATTGCGGGCTTCGGCGAACTTCTTGGGTATGGTCTGCGGTTGGTCTCAGGCCGCCTCAGTGAGCGAACCGGTGAATTCTGGCCAATCACGCTATTCGGTTATGTCGTTCAAATGAGCGCCGTCCCACTGTTGGCGCTGGCTCCGAATTGGCGGATCGCTGGCTTGCTCATTGTGGTGGAGCGAATCGGCAAAGCCATTCGCAATCCTCCCAGAGATGTCATGCTTTCGCATGCTGCCAAGCAGATCGGCTATGGATGGGGTTTCGGACTTCACGAGGCTTTGGACCAGTTTGGTGCCCTGTTCGGCCCGCTTGTTGTAGCCGCGGTACTCGCTGCGCGGGGAAACTACAAGACCGCTTTTGCAATCCTACTCGTGCCCGCAATCGTGACGCTTTTGCTCCTCGTTTTCGCAAGATTCTCATATCCCAAGCCAGAAGACCTGGAAGTGAGTGTTTCCAACGTCGAAGCATCGGGATTGCCACCGGTATTCTGGATCTATCTCGTCGGAGCGGGCCTCGTTGCTGCTGGATTCGCCGATTTCTCCTTGATGGCTTATCACTTTGAAAAAGCGTCCGTCATCCCGAATATTTGGGTTCCCGTGTTCTATTCAGTCGCGATGGGAGTGAGCGGCATCGGATCGCTGCTCTTCGGACATCTGTTTGATCGCGTTGGAATTTGGATACTAGTTCCGTTGACCCTCATTGCGGCAGCATCAGCGCCGCTGGTTTTCCTCGGAGGATTTTGGGTGGCGCTCATCGGCTCCGCGCTGTGGGGCCTTGGGATGGGAGTGCATGAGTCCATTATTCCAGCGGCTGTTGCGAGCATGGTCCCGCAGCAGCGCCGGCCTTCCGCTTACGGAATTTTCACAGCTGGCTATGGAGTGTGCTGGTTTATCGGCAGCGTGATCATCGGCAGACTGTACGACGTCTCAGTGTTCGCATTAATCGTTTTTTCGGTGCTTGCGCAGATGGTTGCGATTCCAATATTCGTAAACGTCAACAAACGCCTCCGAACTTCTTTCAACTGAGGACATTCATCTGTGCCGGGATCCTGCGGCAGATGCACTTTCAGAAATCCACCTCGTTTGACAAAAAATTTTCGAGGATGCTACCGTCAGCGTTCCTCTAAATGCGCCATCGGCTCGAGTACGCGCTTGCGTGGCTGATTGTAAAGTTTCTCGGGGCGTTGCCCCGTCCGCTGGCGCGTGCTGCGGGAATCAGTCTCGGCTGGATCATTTACCTTCTCCATCACCGGCTTAGATCGGTTGGGATCCGTAATCTTGCGCTTGCGTATCCGGAGAAGAGCCGCCGCGAACGCGCTCGCATCCTGCGGGGTGTGTTTACTTCTCTCGGGAGGCAATTGGCGGAGGTTTGTCTTTTCCCAAAATACACTCGCGAAAATATTGCCGAGGTTGTGGTGTATGACGGATTCGAGAATTTCGAGCGCGCGGTCGCGCGCGGCAAGGGAGTGCTATTCCTCACTGGACATCTGGGGGGATGGGAACTTTCCGCGTTCGCACATTCGTTATATGGGCATCCGCTGCACGTGGTGATGCGAGCACTCGATAATCCTTACCTCGACCAGCTCTCGCGTCAATATCGCAC
>DAIMDJ010000431.1:0-2740 GCA_036725905.1 Terriglobales bacterium | reverse complement strand
CCACGCCGGCGCAAAAGCCGCGAGGTTTTAACAACAGCAACGTCTTCTCTTCCTGATTAAAGTGCATGTGCCTGCCTGTGCGTTTCTTTATCTAGGTTACACGTTTCCCGTGGATATTTGGCAAGTAAAGTAGCGGATCAGCATCCGTTTGGTCAACGTAAGCTCAAGAAAGGCTTGGGATTAGCAGCAGACGGGGAGAATTGGGTGGTGAACGGTTTCTGATCGTTACCAGAGTCGCTGGACGCCATAGCTGTCGAAAATCAATTCATTACTAATGATGACCAGCTCCTCCATCTGCGCCTGTGCGATCAGCATACGGTCAAACGGATCGCGAAGTGGACCGGGCAAAGAACCAGCGTGAATCCCATGCTCAATACTGATGCCAAGGGCTTCGAATCTTTCTCGCGCGATATAGCTTGTCAAATCACGTGCTAGATCACTGGCAATCGACAGTCTCCCCAACCGGACCTTCGTCGAAATTTCCCAAGCAGAAACGGCGCTTACGAATACATTGCTGTCCCTATGTGCAATTAGCTTCCGTGCGGAAGCAGGCAGTGACGCATTCGCGCTAAACCACCAAAGCAGCGTATGTGTGTCGAGCAGGAGGCGCACCCAGGCTTATTCCCAGCGATCCAGTTCCTCTGGAGGAAGGGGCTCGAAGAATTCCGGGCCGATCTGGATCTTTCCTTTCAGAGCGCCCGGCTTCCTGTTTCCCCGCGCATCCTGGATCGCAACCAGGCGAACGACGGGCTTGGAGCCGCGAGCGATGACGATGTCCTCGCCCTTACAGGCCTTCTCGATCAGCCGGGAAAGCTGGGTCTTGGCTTTGTGGATGGTTATGGTCTCCATGTTAGCTAACTCATCTTAGCTAAAAAAGCGTGCTTTTTCAAGCAAAGCCGAACAGCACCATTTGCGGCGGCTATTGCCAGTCGAGCAGGAATTAATGTGCGAGGCGGAGCCGCGACCTACGCGTTCGCCTTCAACATCTGCTCGGCGTGCTTGCGGGAAGTATCTGTCAATTTCGCGCCACTCAGCATGCGGGCAATTTCTTCGGTGCGCTCATCGCCGGTGATGGGACGGACGGCAGTGCGAGTGCGTCCGGCGATTTGCTTCTTCTCGATTACATAATGGTGGTCAGCAAAGGTCGCAATCTGCGGCAAGTGGGTCACGCAAAGGACTTGGTTGGATCTAGAGAGCTGTTTGAGCTTTTTGCCTACGGCTTCGGCGGCGCGACCGCCAATACCAATGTCGATTTCGTCGAAAACCATGGTCCGTTGCGCGCCGGAGGTTTTCTTCTTTGCCGATCCGGCCTCCACGCTGGCTTTCAGCGCCAGCATTACACGGGAAAGCTCACCGCCAGACGCGATCTGCTCCAATGGCAGCAGTGGCTCGCCCGGATTAGTTGAGATCAAATACAGAACCTGATCGAAGCCGCATGACGTCCAATTCCCTTCCTCGTCGGTTCCGCTGACCTCGATGCGAAAATTGGACCGCATTGCCAGGTCGTTGATCTCAGATTCGACGAGCTTCTCCAACTTGCGAGCAGCTTCGTAGCGCTTTTTTGAGATTATGTGAGCCGCGCGAAGATATTCTCCGCCAGCTTCGGCAAGTTCTTTCCGTAGCTGGCCGAGGATTTCGTCTTTATTCTCCATCTCGGAAAGTTTGCGGCTCACTTCTTCGCCGTGGTGGATCACATCCACAAGACTCGGTCCGTATTTGCGCTTTAACCGATCGATAGCCACAAGCCGATCCTCCACTTCCGCAAGGTGCTCGGGAGAAGCTTCGATTCCGCCGGCATAGTCACGTAAGTTTGCGCCGACATCTTCCACGCTGATGCGGGCGGTCTCAAGGGCCGCCAGCGCTTCCTGAAACTTTGGCTCGTAGCCAGCCAGCTCTTCAATATGCTTCTGCGCGGCGCGTAGGCTAGCTGAAGTGGACGCATCGCCCTGATAGAGCAGATCGAAAGCATTCATGGCCGCGCCGTAGATTTTCTCGGCATTGGCTAGCACGCGCTTCTCTGTCTCGAGCCGCTCATCTTCTCCGCGTTGGAGCTTGGCTTCCTCGATTTCGTGCTTTTGGAAACTCCATAGATCAACCAGACGCAGACGGTCCTGTTCATCGCGCTCGAGTTCTTCAATGCGGGTCTGAATTCCCTTCCACTTAGAGAATGCCTGGCTGATCGCATCGATCTGGCTACCCGCGAAAAGATCCAACAAGGCGAGGCGGGATGTTACATCGAAGGAGAGCAGAAACTCGCTCTGAGCATGAACCGTGGCCAGATGCGGCCCGAGCTGCCGAAGCACGGCTACCGTCGCGGGCTGATTGTTGACAAATGCGCGACCCTTGCCACCGGCGGCAATTTCACGGCGCAGAATAACGGAATCTTCTTCCCAGTCGAGGCCGTTATTTTCAAGAATTTTGCTGACCGCTTTCTGACTGCCGCTCTCGACCTCGAATACCGCCGAAACAATAGCTCGCTCTGCACCGGCACGAATTACATCTGAAGAGGCTTTCTCGCCTAGGAGCAACGCCAACGCGTCAATCAAAATTGATTTCCCGGCGCCGGTTTCGCCGGTCAGAAGGTTGAGGCCGGGCGCGAACTCGACTGCCACATTATCGATTACTGCATAGTTTTCCAGCCGCAGTTCGACGAGCACTCAATGTCCTGGGTTAAGAGATTGAGCGAAGCATAGCATGAAAAACAGGTATCAGTTCCCGGTTCTCAGTTTTCAGAAAAGAA
>DAIMDJ010000430.1:0-2755 GCA_036725905.1 Terriglobales bacterium | reverse complement strand
AAGCGGTCGAGAATGCGCTGCATCCACGCAAACTGAAAATCACAATCGCGCGGCTCCCAGGTGCTCCAAGTGGACTCGCCCACGCGTACGACAGTGATTCCCGCTTTCTGCATTAATTCGACATCTTTGTCGAGCCGGTCATGTGGCATGTACTCCGGGTAGTAAGCAACGCCGTAGAGAATCGTTTCCATTTTGTCGGGAGCAAAAGCCGGCTTGCTCTGCGCAGAAATGTTTTGAGCGCCAGTCGCTTGATCCGAAGCGGTGATCGCAGCGACAACGAGAAAAACAAACATATAGCGCGCAACGAATTGGTAATGAGGTCGTCCGCTCATCCGCTCCTCTCCTCGGAAAACGATTCTGCGATTCAGCACTTCACACGACTGGATGCCCGTTTGCAGCATGGGAGTTGATCACGATGACTGCGGGTGCAAGCCCTGGCGAAGTTGCTTCCAATCGCAGTTCGCCAGGCTGTCTGATGCTCCGCACAATCGCCATGCACAAGCCGTTGAAGGCATGCCGCCTGTCCGCTTTATCGGCCTCATGACTGCTGGGGTTGCCATTGCCTACACCGATCAGGCTGCCGTTGCCTGAGAGGTGAAATTCAATCGGGGAACCCGCAATCGGCACCAGCCGGTTCTGCGCGTCGAGTACCTGCACCTGAACCACTGAGAGGTCGCGTCCATCGGCTGAAATTTCCTTGCGGTCGGCAATCAGAGCGAGTTTTGCAGGGCTGCCAGTAGTCTCGCGCTTCGCCGTCAGGACCTGGCGGTGATTCTTGAATCCTCTCACTTCGAGCGTGCCCGGTGCATACTTCACTTTCCATTCCACGTGCCCATACCGCGGAACATTTTTTGTTCCCAAACTCTGGCCATTCAGAAAAACTTCAACCTGCTCGAGATTGCTGTGGCACCAAACATCAATTTCATTTCCTTCTTTGCCGTTCCAATTCCAATGCGGAAATAGATGGAGAATGGGCTTGTCAGTCCACTGTGCCTGGTAGTAATAAAAATTGTCCTTGGGGAAGCCGCAGGTATCCATGATGCCGAAATGAGAGTTGATACATGGCCACTTGTACGGCGTGGGTTCGCCGCGATAATCGAAACCGGTCCAGGCAAATCCGCCGGCCACCCACGGACGCTCGGCATAAATAGGCCACCAATATTCAGCGAGTTGGGCCCAGGGCGGAATGTTCGCGTCATAGGCGCTGACGTAACCTGCCTGTTTGTCGTTCTCATACACACCACGTGTGCATACGGTACTGGCAGTTTCAGTGCCGATCGTCGGTTGCCTGGGAAATTGCCGATGAAATGCGTCCAGCTGCTCAGCGCTGTGGTAATTGAAGCCCTGCACGTCAACCACGGCGGACAGCCCTTTGCCCCAATCCTCGTTCATGGCTTCGGTGATGGGACGAGTTGAATCGAGCTTACGCACAAGGCGCTTCATCGATTTCGCGATGCGGGCGCCGGTGTCACTGCCCTGAAGGTCCTCCTCGTTACCGATCGACCAGATGATCACGCTGGGATGATTACGATCCCGGCGGATCATCGTCTCCAGTTGCTCCAATCCTTCGGGACTCGACGACATCATGCGAGTCTCATCCATCACCAACATGCCTAGCTGATCGCATGCGTCTAACAGCGCCGGGGTGGGCAGGTTGTGTGACATTCGATATGCGTTGGAGCCCATTTCTTTCAGTTTCTCGACCCGGAAAAAGTGAATCTGGTCCGGCAGCGCGATGCCGACGCCGGCAAAATCCTGATGATTGCAGGTGCCCTTGATCTTTACCGGCTTGTCATTCAGCAAGAAGCCCTTGTCGGGATCGAAGCGGATGGTGCGGATGCCAAATGCGGTCTCGTATTCGTCCGCGGCATTGCCGTCGGCGTCGACCATCGTGACTGCTCGATATAGGTTGGGCTCTTCAAGCGACCAAAGCGCAGCGTCTTTAATCGTGAGTTGCTGCCGGAACTCGCGCCTGGTCGCCGCAGGAATTGAGAGCGAAGTGGATTGAGCATCAGCGACACTCCGCCCGCCCGGGTCAACGATCTTAGTAAGGACGCGGCAACTCTGCTCGGAGTCGCTGTCATTATCAATTTCGGTCGAAACGCTGAGCGTTGCTAAATCTGGGCTGAGTTCTGAGGTGACAAACGTGCCGTTATGTGCGACGTGAATTGGATTCGTCTTGCTCAGCCATACATGGCGATAGATGCCCGCTCCTTCGTACCACCACCCCTCACCGAGAGTAGCGTCCGCACGAACAACCAGGACGTTCTTTCCGCCATAGTTCACAAAATCGCTTACGTCGTAGCGGAATGGTGTGTAGCCGCTTCCATGTCGCCCGAGGTAAATTCCATTGAGCACGGCGATCGAGTCGCGGAACACGCCATCGAATTCGATCCAGATGCGGCGTCCTGCATCAGATGCGGGCACGTCAAAAACCCGGCGGTACCAGCCTGTGCTGGTGGCTGGATAATCCCGTCCCAATGGCTTATATCCGTGGCTGTCGAGTTGAGGGTCGTTCTTGAAGTCGAGTGCTACCGCCCAGTCGTGAGGAATGTCAACCGAGCTCCATTGGCTGTCATCGAAGTCCGGCTTTGAAGGATCAAGCATTCCGCCCGTTTTCGAAAAAAGTGACTGGCTCGTATAGCCGAAATCCTTGCTCGGGTCAGTGGCATGACGCAGGCAGAAACGCCATCCGAAATCTAGGCTCAGCCGCTCGCGCAGACGTGATTTACCGCCGCTGCGGGAACTGCGAGAT
>DAIMDJ010000429.1:0-2758 GCA_036725905.1 Terriglobales bacterium | reverse complement strand
TGTCGCCGCAAAATGAGAATGTCCGGTTTGTGCAAAGTAGAAATGTCCGCTTTCATGGATGTCCGAGGTCCCCATGGAGACGGAGCGAATCACTTTGAGCCAACGAGAACGGGACCGATTGAAAGTGCTGCACGAGGTACAGCTGAAGCATCTTTCGCAGGTAGCGGCAGCGGAGCGGCTGAAAGTAACCGACCGCCAGGTGCGGCGGATGCTGCTGCGGATTCGCGAGCACGGGGATGGTGCCCTGGTTCACGGATTACGAGGCCGGCCATCGAATCGCAAGCTGGCGGCCCGCTTGGAGCAGAAGGTTTTGGCTCGCGTGGGTCAGCGTTATGCCGACTTCGGGCCCACGCTGGCCGCCGAACACTTAGCCAAGGATGGTTTCGCGTTGAGCCGGGAGACTCTGCGGACGTGGATGACCAAAGCGGCCTTCTGGCATCCGCGCTGCCAGCGGGTGAAAAAGATCCACGTGTGGCGGGAGCGAAGAGCTAGTTTCGGGGAACTGGTGATGCAGGATAGCTCACCCTTGCGCTGGCTAGAGAACCGCGGTCCGGCTTGCCAGTTGATTGCCGTGATCGATGATGCCACCAGTCGCATCTGGGGACGGTTCACCGAGCACGACACCACCGAAGAGAACCTGCGAACGTTTGGCGGATGGGTACGGCGCTACGGACGTCCCTTGGCCCATTACACCGATAAAAACAGCATCTTTCGAAAGGCCGGCCCGCAGCCGCTTCCCGAACAACTGCGGGGAGATCCGCTGCGAACGCAGTTCGGGCGAGCCTTGAACGAACTGGGGATTGAATGGATCGCGGCCCACAGTCCGCAAGCGAAAGGGCGTATCGAGAGGCTGTTTGAAACTCTTCAGGATCGTCTGGTGAAGGAGATGCGGTTGGCGGGAATCGACAGCATCCAGGGAGCAAATCATTTCCTGGAGATGCGCTTTCTTCCCGAGTGGGAGCAGCGTTTTACGGTGGCAGCGCGAAATCCACGCAATGCCCATCGACGACTGGGGCGCGAACAGCACCTGGAAGAAATCTTGAGTGTACGGGTGGCCCGCAGAGTGGCTCAGGACCACACGGTAAGCTGGGACGGAAATCGCTGGGGGGTACTGCGGGAAGAAGTTTGTGCAGGGCTTCGTGGAGCTGCGGTGGAGATCGAACGGCGGTTGGACGGAAGCCACTGGTTGCGTTACCGCGGACGCTATCTGCACCTGCGCCCCTGTCCAGAACCGGTGCGGCGTTCCACAAGTCCTTCCGGCCTACGGCCTCCAGGACTTGTGGAACGAACACAGAAACCCCAAAACCAAATCAAACCCAAATACCATGTGCCTGCAGATCACCCTTGGAGAAGACCTTGGAAGCGGACATTTCTATCTGGCGGAAAACCGGACATTTCTACTTTGCGTTGACAGAAATCACTAGTCGCGAAACTTGTTAATTAGAACCGAGTCTTCCGTGGTTATTTTGAGCTTCCGGGATGCCCAGTCTTACTACGCGGCACGACTGGATGTGGCTCAAAGATCGCCGCAAGCGGCCCCTACATACTCTGATTCATGGCTCACCCGCTTCGAAGTATACTTACGACGACGAGTGCGTTGCGAAAAGAGCAGGTGTTTGGCGATGGTGCGGATTGTAATTCTAGGTGAACGAACCGAGTACCTTAGGCTGCTGGCTGATGCCCTGCAAGAAGGTGGATACCAAGTTCGAGTTACCTCTAATTCCAAGTGGAAGATGTCCGTCCTGAAATACCTCAGTCCTCACTTCGTGATCGTGGACACGGAGAATCCAAATTTCAGCGCCGCGAAAGTCTGCAGCAAGATACGGAGTGATCGTTCGCTCGATCGCGTTCGCATTCTCGTGTTAAACCCCTCCGATGGCCCCGAAGAGAACGAGCCCGAAGAGGCGGCTCATACAGCTGACATATATCTGGACCGACCTTATGATCCCAGCTCTGTTGTGTCATGCGTGCGAAAGCTCCTGAAGACAGAACCTGCGGAACGAAGCTACCGAAAAATATCGCTGGGCTCGTTCATTATCGATCCGTTGTCTTATCAGGTGATCCGGCGCGGGAGGCAGTTCCCTTGACTCATTTTGAATTCAAGCTCTTACACCATCTGGCCTCTTATCCGGAAACCATCCGCAGCCGGGATCAATTGCTACAGACGGTGTGGAAATACCGAAACGCCACTCGCCGGATAGTTGACACCACAATATGGAAGTTGCGAAAAAAGATCGAGACTTGTCCGGAGAGGCCGAGGTTCATCCGCTCAGCGAAAGGACAAGGGTACAGTTTTCATGTGCCCTCTGACTGACCCGGTTCTCATGCTGGCCGCGCTCCTGATTTTAATCCCGTCCCAGTCGGGCTGAAAGAATGAGAAGGGCGGCTCAGTGAAGAGCCGCCCTTTTTCCGTCCTCAGGGGAGGGACGAGTCCCACATTGCCTGGCCTGGACTAAGGCAGGTAATAACGGAAAGCCGTCCAGACCATATTGTCTATGGCCTTGGGGCGCTGACTAATGCCCGGAGCCGCCGCGTTGGTACCATTGTTGCCGGACCAAGCCACCTTGGTGAGGTAGGAATACTGAATACCCCAGCGCAAGCGGCCCTTCGAACCGCCGTACACATTTTGCCAGAAGCCGAGAGTGCCCTCGATGACGTTGTGAACGTCGCCGTTGCAGGTGCCAGCGCTGCCGGGAGCTGTCGGGCTGGAAATCGCGCTGGCCACCGGAAAGCCTTCCGTCGTGCAACCTGAGTTGTT
>DAIMDJ010000428.1:0-2762 GCA_036725905.1 Terriglobales bacterium | reverse complement strand
GCAATGGCGGAGCACCGCCTAGCGTGTAATCCGGGCTGAAACAAAGCTTCTAGATCAACAGGAACTTCTTTCGGTTGACTCCGCCCCTACATTCCTGCAAGGCATTCGGATGCCGATTGGCGGTCTGCCTGGCGATCGGCGTCTTTCTGCTGCATGCGGCACCTGGCCAAAGAGCTGAAAATGAGGGCGCGGATAGAAATCCGAGAAAGCTAATCTACAAAGTAGAACCTCAATATCCGGCGGAATTGAAACGCGCTTACATTGGCGGGATGGTTCGTCTGGACGTGATGATTTCACCACGTGGGACGGTGCAAACGGTTTCGATAGCCGGTGGAAATCCGGTCCTGGCCGAGTTCGCGGCCAAGGCAGTCAAGCAATGGAAATACGCCCCCGCAGATGCACAAACCAGCGTACGTCTTAACGTGAAGTTTGACCCGCGTCATTGATGTTCTCAGACTACTACTAACGCAAAATCACTTCCGCGCCTCGCTGCATCGCGTTACACTCTTGCGGCGAGGGGGAATCTGCAAAATGCTCATGCGCGTTCTGGGCGCAGTTTTGCTGTGTCAGCTGGCGACTGCTACGGGGCTAGCGCAAGATTCGAAGCAGGAAGACGCTACTACAACCTGTACTTTCGAAGATGGGGCAGAAATCAGCGTGCGCTATGTCCCGGTCGAGAGTAATAAGGAGAAAATTCAGAACGGAAAAGTTTGGGCTCCGGGCGGCTCGCCTATGGTGCTGTTCACGCCTGCCGCGCTCACTCTCGAGAAGTCCCAGATTCCGGCCGGAGCTTTCAGTCTGTACTTGATTCCACAGAAGGACCGATGGATTTTGGTAGTGAACAAGAACGTCAACGCGGGCAGCAAATATGATGAGCGCCAGGATATAGCGCGAGCGCCAATGGAGATGGGGCAGCTCGGAGAGCCCACGAGCACACTGGAGGTTTCGTTCGGCCGCATGGGGCCGAGGGACTGCAGCTTGCGCGTGTATTTCGGAAAGACCGGCGGTTGGGCGGAGTTTCTGGAGAAGTAAGTTTTTCGCGCGGCTTGCGCCGTGAGCTGCAGGCTTGAACTTTTCGCCGCTATAAGTTGATCTCAACAAGCCTATCGGCCTTAAATTGTGAATCAGACTAGGAGCTATCTAGCTATCGCTATCTCATAAATGGCCGTTCGCGATAGTGCTTCAAAGGCCTGATTGCAACAGGTACCGCGACGGAGGTGAAACCTGCGGCGTAGCGAAAGAGGCTTAGTGCACCGCCGCCTGTGCGGAGCCCGGTATATAATCGCGTGATTTTCGGGCGGCGTGCTCTGCCCAACCTAATTCGATCTTCGCAGAAAGAAAATTGTCTGCCCCAGCCATTGTCGCCGATGACGTTGCCCGCCGTGCCCGCCATCGGATTACCTTGCGTCTTCTGCCGTATGTGCTTCTGCTTTACGTGATTGCTTACCTTGATCGCAACAATCTTGCCACTGCGGCCCTGCAAATGCCGCACGATCTCGGCTTCGACGATCGCGTAATTGGATTCGGGGCAGGCATCTTCGCCCTCGGCTACGTCATTTTGGAAATTCCCGGCACCCTCATCGTGGAGCGTTGGAGTGCACGGCGCTGGATCACGCGCATCATGATCTCTTGGGGGCTCGTCACGATGGGGATGGCCTTTATCCGGACGCCGCACCAGTTTTATACCATGCGGTTTTTGCTGGGATTGGCGGAGGCGGGATTTTTCCCCGGGATCATCGTGTATCTCACCCACTGGTTCATCTATGAAGATCGCGCCAAGGCAGTGGCCGGTTTCATGGCTGCCATTCCCCTAGCATATGCGGTCGGTTCCCCAATATCGGGATTGCTGCTAGGCGTTCACTGGGGCGGCCTGCGAGGCTGGCAGTGGTTGTTCATTCTGGAAGGTCTGCCAGCGCTGTTCTTCGGCGTTATCACGTGGTTTTATCTTACTGATTGGCCGCATCAGGCAACGTGGCTGCCAGCCGATGAGCGGGAGTGGGTTATCAACCAACTGGAGAGCGAGAAGCGGGCCAAAAAATCCGTCCGCGCTTATACCGTGTGGCAGGCGGTCCGGCATCGCGATGTTCTCATCTTGACCGCGTTGCACTTCGTGCAGAATGGCTCGGCGTACGCTTTGGCCTTTTGGCTGCCCACCATGCTCAAGCGCTTGTCGGGACTCGGCGATTTCAAGGTAACTCTACTGGTGGCCTTGCCTAACCTGCTCGGTTTTGTCGCCATGCAGGTGAACGGTTGGCATTCCGACCGCACTGCCGAACGGCGCTGGCACACCGCGATTCCCCTGTGGGTGGCGGCGGCTGCGTTACTGGTGCTAAGCCGGGCGGATTGGGGAACCGTGCCGTCTCTTTTCCTATTCTCAATTGCCGCCGCCAGCCTGCTCGCCTTTTTGCCCAGCTTCTGGGCCATGCCGTCCGCATTCCTTTGTGATTCCGCTGCAGCTCTGGCCACCGGCACGATCAACTGTGTCGCCGCCGGTCTCGGAGGCTTTCTCGGGCCGGCTTTGGTCGGCTATCAGGCCGCACGGACCCACTCGTTTCGATCCGGCTTTGCTGTCTTAGTGGTAGCACTTCTGATTGCAGGTGTGTTGCCCCTCACCGTACGCGTTCGTGGCCACGTCGTAGCACCTTCAGCCGGGCAGTGACTGGTCCTCATTGCTGCAGCCTTTTTGCGCCGCACCCCTTCATTTAACGCCAGCACGTGCAACTGATTCATGATGCGCGTGCGCATCTGCACCAGCCGATGCC
>DAIMDJ010000427.1:0-2767 GCA_036725905.1 Terriglobales bacterium | reverse complement strand
CGGAGACCGCCGCAGATCCCCTGAATCTGACAGTCAGCACTAATCTGGCCGTTGGCTACGGGAACACGCGCCAGTACGATCTGGCTTTGGACCAATTCAAAAAGACAATCGACATTGATCCAAATTACGCCTCCGCACACGACGCTCTTGCTCAAACGTACCGGGACCTGGGTAAGTATGACTTGTGGCTGGAAGAATGGAAGAAGGCAGCCACACTTGCCGATGATCAGGAAAACCTTGTCATAGCGAATGAGGCAGCTCGTGCTTATGCGAAGGGTGGCTTCCACGTAGCTATGAGCCGCACCGTATTCGGAGAAGGCAGGGGCCCTGGCTTACATCAAGGTCTTTAGGCAAATGGATCCTCTCCGCCGTGACCCACGCTACGTTGATCTGCTCAAACGCATGGGCCTGCCCCAGTGATCACTTTCTCGCACTGGCCTGAGTTACGTTCGGAATCTCATCGGATCGCATAACCGCCATTAACACGAATCGTAGTACCGGTAACGAAGTCCGAAGCCCGCGAGGCTAGGTACACAGCTGTTCCGGAACGCTGCCGTAAACCAACTCCGAAAAAGGCAGGCAGAGTTCGAGGCTGAACATCCTGGTTTCCGGGATCGCTATTCATTATCCCGCGCACGGATTTAGTGGTGCGATTCCGAAACCAGCAGAAAGAGAAAAGCCGCACGATGATCTGCGCGGCCTGTTGCGAATCGGTCTGAACGAAAACGTTGCATGCCGGAAAACCTTTTTCCGGCAGAAACACGCAGAATTGCCTTTCTTTGTTTTGAAGTGAAGCCAATCCGCACAGTTCTAGGCCACGCCTTGAGCGCCTGATGTCTGACGTGATTTTGTTGAGGGGCATCCATTTCAAACGGCATATTTGATTGGCGACAATCGACGCTTGGCTCCGATCTGCGAGCTGCGCTGTTGTTTTCGAGCGCTTCGGTTTTTTGTTATAAGGTGTAGCCCGAAGCAGCTTCACTGGATCATGGTGTTCTGTTGCAAGTTGGTGTCTCGGGCGAATATGCGTCCTCTACTCAAGCTCAAGCTTTCTCTTGCAGACGCCAGCTCACTCATCTGCTGCTGGGCGGAAGATTCGACAATAAGGCGCACCAAAAGAGATAACCTCACCCTTATGCTGAATCGGCCTATCATCTCTAAGAACAATGAGTACGAGGCACGCACATGGCTGCGTATCAGGTAGTGCTTTACTTTGACAAGCAGGAGGATGCCCTGCTTTTCACCCTGGCTGCCAGTTCGATTATGTCAGCGGAAGGGCCGCTCCATAGCGGCGACGCCGGGGTCAAAGTTGCGGTGGAGATATGCAAAGCCAGTCGGATCACGACTGAGGGCGTTCTGAACGTCACGTGAAGGGCAGCACAATTGAGATGATTCGAAAAGCAGCGCTGCAAATAGGAGTTCCCGCCCTACTGGCTTTCATGGCCTGGAATGCGTATCTTGCTGTCAACCATTTAGAACAGATGCAGAAAATTGCGGCGCTCACAGTGGAAAGCTCCAAGATCCAGGCGGACATCTCCGGTGTTTTGAAAGACTTGACCGACATGGAAACAGGTCAGCGCGGATACCTGCTAACCAACGACTCTTCGTACTTGCAGCCCTACAGCGATGCGAAGGGCAGGATCGGAACCGATTTTGCCAGCCTTCGTGCAGGGCTAGCTAGTCGGTCCGAGCGCGAACGATCACTGGAATCGCAGGTGGAGTCTGTGGCTAACACAAAGCAAGCTGAGATGGAACGCTCTATTAGTTTGCGCGAAAAGGGGTATCGCCACCGCGCATTCATGTTGGTGGATTCAAACGAAGGTATGGAGTACATGGATAGAGCTCGCGGGCTTCTGTCTTCGCTATCCGTGGCGGAGACCAGCAACTTCGCGAGACTCGACATCGAGAGGAATGCTAATCTGAGCAAGGCTTTGTTAAAAACCATTGTTGCCAACTCATGTCTGCTCGTACTGACGGCATGCCTGCTGGGACTTATCCGTTACCACGGGCAAGTGCTTGAACAGGAGGCTGCCCACAGCAGACAAGTGCTGGCCGTGCGCGATATGCAGCTAGAAAAACTAACGTCCGCCCTTTCCAACCAAGCCCGCTCCAAGACTTGTGCCATCGAGGCGAGTGTCCGCCTGCTGCTGCAGAACTACGGGGGATTTCTACCACGACAGGGCCACGAATATGCTGAGCAGATAAGGGAAGCATCGGCACAGATGGAGCGACTCCGACAAGATTTAGTTGGCAGCTCAGCCTCCAATAGCGATGAAAAGGCAGCTTAGAAACGCGCGACATGGAACCCAAACTCGACAGGTTCTGGCCGCGGCTCAATCCAGTGTGCGAGAATCCCCGGTTCCAGCCGCCGCCGGCGTTGCTGAAAATCGAGCAGTTGACATTCACTACTTCCGGTGTTTCCGGAGTCGGCATAGAGCGCGCTTGTGGCTTCTTCGTACAGCGGTGAAAGACACTCTCGTTTGTAGGCTTCCCTAGTGCAGAGCGGGTGGTGGCCGTGATCACCACAGCACGGTTGCTGTCGTCGGCTCCCCGTGCTCGCCACCGTTGACAAGATGCAGACCACCGCAGGGTTGTTCGCACTGGTCGGCATGTCGGCTTTGCAAGACTCCATTGTGGCCGCGAAACTGCGCGCGGGCGGGGCGGTGATCCTCGGCAAGACCAATCTGTCGGAGTGGGCCAACTTCCGCTCATTCGAATCCATTACATTTGCTTTCTAAAAGGTCTGTATCGCGAGTGTCGGAAAAGC
>DAIMDJ010000426.1:0-2774 GCA_036725905.1 Terriglobales bacterium | reverse complement strand
GAATTTCATGCTTGCAGGCCTCGTGTTGTTCAACCGATTTGGGAGTGACCAGGAAATGATCGAATGAACAACACGAGGCCTGCAAGCATGAAATTCGTGCGGCGCTCGGTAAGCTGCACAGCTTCGATGCTGGCGACAAGGAGGCCTGTCCGATCTGGGATACCGTCCAGGAAGCCAAAGCTTTTCGTCAGATGACTGACGGCATGAAATATTTTTTGGGCGCGGTGGGGATCGTGACCCTATTTCTTGGTGGATTAGGCGTGATGAACGTGATGATGGTCGCCGTGCGCGAGCGCACACGCGAGATTGGCGTCCGCAAAGCTGTAGGCGCGCCGGCGCGGACGATTCTGGAGCAGTTCTTCTTTGAGGCTTTGATTATCGCGTTTCTTAGCGGCGCAATCGGGCTAGGGTTCGCCTACGGAGTTTGCGCGCTGGTGAACTTGCTGCCCATGCCGGACTTCTTCGCCGGACTGCTCCCCACCTGGAAGTCGGGAATCGTGGCTGCGGGATTGTTGGGCACGATTGCGGTTCTGGCCGCGCTGTATCCTGCGCGGCGCGCGGCATCGGTGGATCCGATTGAAGCACTGAGGTATGAAGCGGGTGGGTAGTAAACCACGAAGCCCACGAAGTAACACGAGGGTTGCTGAAATGAGGTGTTTTCCTTCGTGATCCTTCGTGTCCTTTGTGGTTAGGGTTCTCAATGCTGACTGAGATCATTCGCGAAGCCTGGATTGCCTTGCGGCGCAATTACACGCGCAGCTTGCTTACGATGTTAGGCATTGTGTGGGGCATAGCTACCGTCACGCTGCTGATCGCCTACGGCAGCAGTTTCCGCCAAATTCTGGTGAACGGCTTTGAC
Organism: Terriglobales bacterium; assembly: GCA_036725905.1. GTDB lineage: Bacteria > Acidobacteriota > Terriglobia > Terriglobales > Acidobacteriaceae > QIAB01. Next base: position 1,915 of record DAIMDJ010000426.1, on the reverse strand, counting down.
GCATTCGGCAAGGGTGCTGTTGTCTGCTGGCCACAGCAGACCAGCGAACAACCGGGTGGCCAGCGCGCCGGCAAGAAAGTTGTCCTGGAGCAAGCCGACCTGGAAATGGTCAAAGAGACAGCGCCGATGGTCAAGCATGCCTGCCTGGAAACCGTGGAGTGGCAGCCAATCAGCTACGGTGATCGCTATGCCAATACGGCTATTCGCGGAGTCTGTCCCGAATACGGCGAGATGCGCAACGAGGTACCTGCCGAGGGCCGCTGGATTAGCGCCGGAGACCTACTCGAACGCCGCCGCGTCGCATTGATCGTCGGCCGCATCCGCGAGAAATTATTCAGCGGGCGTCCGGCGGTCGGCGAGACGGTACTGATCAAAGGCGTGCGCTTCACTGTGCTCGGAACCATGGATCGCAAGATTCAGTTGAGCAATTACTTCTCCAGTGATGACGAATCGGTTTGGATTCCGTTCACCGCCGCCGGTGATCTGTGGAATACAAAGAAAGCTCAGGTGCTGCTATTTGAGCCGATTGCTCCGCAGTTCGAAAAAAGAGCCATGGATCAGGTGCTGGCCGCGGTTGCCACGCGCCAGCAATTTTCTCCCACAGACAAGAAAGCAATTCAGATGTTCGGCCGCGATGAGTTCCGGCCAGTCATCGACGCGCTGACGATCGGTCTACAAGTTCTGCTCACCTTCATCGGCACGCTGACATTGGGAATCGGCGGAGTTGGCGTGATGAATATTATGCTCGTCTCCGTCGATGAACGTATCCGTGAGATCGGCCTGCGGCGGGCGCTGGGAGCGCGAAAACGGCACATCAAGCTGCAATTTCTTGCGGAGACTCTTTTGATCATGCTGCTCGGCGGTGCCATCGGCGTGCTGCTTTCGTATGCAATCGCTGCTGCCGTGGGCACGCTGCCATTGATGGGACCGTTATTTGAAGATGAGTCGGGCAAAGCCGACATTCATCTGAAGATTTCCACCGCAACCGTGATGCTTTCCAGCCTGGTGCTGCTCGCCGTGGGTGTGGTAAGCGGATTGGTCCCCGCGCTACGGGCCTCCAGGCTTGATCCGGTGGAAGCGTTGAGGTACGAGTAAGAACTATCTTAGTAAATGGCCTGGTAGGCGTCCGAGAATAGGTGCTGTAATGGCTGTTTACGTCAACTATCTGGGTCCCGCTGTTCCCGAACTTCTTTAACCGCCTCACGAACGGCATTGACGACAGCGTCGGGCCCTTCATACCCCTATCCCATGGCCACTATTCTCAACCAATGACTTGCCGTCTCGGGTTGAAAGGCTCCCCAGTTGTGGTTTGCAATCGGTGAATCCAGATGTCCTGAAAGGCTGCTAGTTCTTTATCATCTTTCGGATCACCCACGGCAAAGGGCTTCCCGGCCGTCAGCACGATCAGTGGACGATCCCCAAGACTGCCCGCGGCATGCGCCTGAACCGCGCTCTGCTCCCAAGGGTCACAGCCGGTGCCTGCGACAAAGGATTTTGTCTGAACCGTGAGTCCCTCCAAGATCGCGGCCTGTTCGGGAGCGAACCCGGGAGGTACCCTCCGGTCGCTACCAATCAGTACAACAGAAGCCGTACTAAGACCGACTCGGGCGGCAGTTGGCACAGCTAAGCAAAGCAGAGTTCGACCCGGCGCGGGCAGGAGATTGTAGCTTGGATCGTGGACCTTTGGCGGCACCTGCTGGCAACCCATGTTTATGTCCAGCGCCGCCCTAGGCGGGGCATTTCCGTGTAATTCGCGTGCCGAGGTTTGTCACTAAGTCTGAATGTAATTGGCAATCTCCCGCATTGTTTTGATCCATCTATGTCGTGATACGATATAAGTCTATTAATGGAGAAACCGCTTGCTCCCGCCGCTTATCAGTCGCTAGCAGAGTTGCGCTACCAAATCCGTCGCTTT
>DAIMDJ010000425.1:0-2778 GCA_036725905.1 Terriglobales bacterium | reverse complement strand
TGGACTGCCGGTTGATGTTTAGCACCATCCGCGCTGAGCAGTTGATGCGGTTGTGCGCAGAACTGCCCACGTGGCCAATCCACCGCACGTTGGCTGGTAATGGCCGGTTTCCCCACCCTTCCCCGCCCAAAAGAAATGAGCACTCAGACGCGCTCTCTGAAGCAGCGAAGAAGAATTGCTCGACTCGTTGCTCGCGGTCGGGCAGGCGGTGTCCAATGAAAGCAAGATCGCAATTAACACTCGTGTCGGGGGCGACTGGATGGTGTGTGTCCGGATCGAGGGCGTTGTAAATTGGAATGCAATTCTTCGCGCCCAGCTGCAAATAGTGTTCCGCGACCGGAAGGCCACCGCCGTACGTAAATATGAAATCGTATTGCGGAATGAGCTGGCGAAATGGATCGCATGGGTTCTCTTCTACCCTGGCTAATGTCGCGGGAGCGTCAACATCCCAAAATGCTATTCTTGTGTGCGCTGCGCGGCATTGCAGCACATCCGCTTCCAAGCGCTCGTCATCAGCGCCCACGCCGCTGTGCTTGATGATCAAACCCGCTTCGCATGCTTCGGTGAGCATGCGATCTAGATCTTTCGGCGTCCGGTAAACACGTACCGTCGCATAATCGATTTCGCCAGCATCGCGCTTCTGCTGACGACCGTAGATGTCCGGTTCGGCAAATGTGATCTGATATTCGAGCGCATGCAGGTTCTTGTAGATTCCCCGGTAATAAGTGGCCGCGCCGTTCCAATAAGAAGAGGTCAGGCTGGAACCGAAAACAAAAAGTTTCATTTCCCCAGCTCCTCGCAGATTTCCAATAACTGAACCGCGCGGTGCGCGCAGGTATGGCTCCGCCGGATAGTTTCCACCGCACTGTTTGCTATTTGCTGTCGGGCAGCCTCGTCGGCCAGCAAATGCCTGATTTCGGCTTCCATGGCGCGTCCGTCTGGAACACAGAAGTAGTCTTCACCCGCGCGGAAAAGACCTTCTGTATCGACCCAAGGAGAGCACACTAGGGAAATGCCACAGGCCAGCGCCTCGAAAACACGTATCGTCGGGACGCCTGACAAGCCGTTGGCATAATACTTGCGCGGCACATGCACGGTGAGAGCACTGCGCGCGTAAGCCTGCGGCACTTCCAGGTTCGGCAGGTACCCGCGAAATTCAATTCCCGCATTCGCCAGGCGCTCCTGCACGTGTCTTGGATAGCGGACTCCATGGACTGCGATTTTGCGATCGCTGAGCTGACGAGCCGGCGTTATTAGGAACTCTTCCAGTTCGCGGGTACGCTCTTCGTCGCCCCAGTTTCCTATCCAGATCACGTCCGTATCTTTCTCGCGCGGCAGAGGGCGGAAGTGCGCTGTGTCCGCGGCCTCATGAAATGTCCAAACTCGTTGCACCCCAAAACCGTCAGTGTAGATACGGCGAATCGCCTCCCCAAACGCGAGCACGCCATCAAACCGCGCCAGCGGCAGACGCAAAATCTCTTTCGGATTGGTGTATGCCCGATGATGCGTATCGTGAAATAGCGCCCGAAAACCTAACTTTGCTTTCAAAGAGACGATGGCTTCGGCGAGTTTCGGGTCGTTCCACTCGTGAAGAATAACAACGTCGGCTTCGCGCAACTGCTCTTCGAGAAAAGGCAGCAGGCTTGCATCATTCCGATAGAAGCGCACATCCAGAGTGGGAAATGCCTTGCGAAAATTGCGGAATGCTTCCGTCGCCCGGTCGATGCCTTCTTCGAGCAGATTCGTCATTGACCAGGAGTCGACCTCTTCGTAGCAGCGCACGTCATGCCCGAGCCGGTCCAACTCGTAGGCCAGGCCGCGCAAGAAGTGAGCGTTCCCATGATTCCAGTCAGAAATCCAGGAATGCGCGAAGATGCAGATCCTGAGCCGTCCGATCATGCCACCGCCTCGGCTGATGTCACGGATTGATACAACGCCGCGTACTGCGCGGTCATCGCCTCGGCGGTGAACTTCACTTGGGCTGTTTCATATGCAGCGTCCGCGTACTTCCTGCGCAATTGCTTATCCTTGCTCAGAACAGTGATGATCGTAGCGAGGTCATCGGGATCGTTACGCTGGAAATAACAGGCAGAGTCCCCCCACAGCTCGTGAAACGTGGGAATGTCGTTGGCTACGAGGGCGCATCCCGACAAGGCAGCCTCCAGGGGAGCAAGGCCAAACGGCTCATAGCAAGAAGTTGCCGCATAAATTGCCGCGTCAGCGAACAATCCGCGTAATTGCTCAGGAGATTGTGAGCCTTTCAATTGCTGATTCTTGATGGTCGGTTCGTTCTCGCAACCGACGTCTTTCCCTGGCTCCTCTCCTGATCCTGCGATGCACACGGGAATTGCCTGATCGCGCTGCAGCAATAATGCGACTTGCTTCGCCTTATCCCATAGCCGGCCAACTGAAAGAATAAAATCTTTTTTCGGACGATCTGGGTCGAACCGCGCAGGATCACGACCGTTGTAAACCACCACTCCGAAACCTGGGCGTGTGTAGTAATTTCGGAGAGCGTCCAGCATCCATTGCGACGGCGCAACCACCACGTCGGCGCAACCTAATCCACTCGTCACGGTATCTCGATACCAGCGAATCCACGGCGTCTCCTCGGGTTCATGGCCGTGAACCGCGACCCACCAGCTCACTACATCGCTGTGGGCCACGACAATCCGCGGCAGTTCCGGCGAAACTGTGCCGTAGCAATATTGATTCAAATGCAACAGATCAGGGCGAACTTCACGAATCACCGATTCGAGATAATTGCCGGATTCCTCG
>DAIMDJ010000424.1:0-2788 GCA_036725905.1 Terriglobales bacterium | reverse complement strand
CCCTGGGGGTTGTCTCCATGAGTTTCCCGCGGACGCTCGGCGAACTTCGCCAAAGTCCATTCTCCGAACAACGTCTCTTTGCCCGCCGTGTAAAGGATGAGCTCCGCGACAATCTTGTCTGCAAATTGCGCGAGGGTGGCCCGCTTTTTCCTGGAATTGTGGGGTATGAAGACACTGTCGTACCGCAGATCGTCAACGCTATTCTCTCGCGCCACAATTTCATTCTGCTGGGCTTGCGTGGACAGGCAAAAAGCCGGATCCTTCGCGCCCTTACAACGCTGCTTGACCCTCAAATGCCGTACATCGCCGGCTGCGAGATCCATGACAACCCGTATTCCCCCATCTGCCGCCGCTGCCATCAAGAAATCTCCAAGCACGGCGACAGCACGCCCATCGCTTATCTCACTCCCGAGGATCGGTACGTAGAAAAGCTGGCGACTCCCGATGTCACGATTGCGGATCTGATCGGCGATATCGATCCCATTAAAGCTGCACGCGGCGGGCATGAACTCAGCAGCGAACTGACGGTGCACTACGGGCTGCTGCCGCGCGCCAATCGAGGCATTTTTGCCGTCAATGAGTTGCCCGATCTCGCCGGCAAGATTCAGGTGGGTTTGTTCAACATCATGCAGGAAGGCGATGTGCAGATTAAGGGATATCCGGTGCGCCTGCCCCTTGATGTCGCCCTTGTATTCAGCGCCAATCCTGAGGACTATACGGCGCGTGGAAAGATCATCACGCCTCTGAAAGATCGCATTGGTTCGGAGATTCGCACGCACTATCCCGCTACGCTCGACGAAGGCATCGCGATTACTGCGCAAGAGGCGTGGACCCGGCGCGATGGCTACAAGCTGCACATTCCGAAGTATGTGCAGCAGGTGATCGAGCGCATCGCCTTCGCCGCTCGCGAGGACAAGAAAGTCGACAAGCGTTCGGGCGTGAGCCAGCGGCTTCCGATTTCTTGCATGGAAAACGTAATTTCCAACGCCGAGAGGCGCACGATTCGCCACGACGAGAAGCTTGTGGTGCCTCGCATCGGCGATGTTTACGCCGCCATGCCTGCAATTACCGGCAAGCTCGAATTGGAATACGAAGGCGAGATGAAGGGCGCAGACCACGTGGGGCGCGAACTGATTCGTTCGGCAGTTGCAAAGACTTACGACGAATATTTCAGCGGCGCCAACATGCAGCAGATTGTTCAGTGGTTCGATCTGGGTGGAGAAATCCAACTGGCAGATACTGCCGGCGCTGGCGAGGCGCTGAAGGCCCTGCACAGCATTCAGGGACTTATGGAGAAGCTGACAAAGTTGAACGTCGGGCCCAAGGATACGGCGGAGCTCCAGGTCTCAGCAGCGGAGTTCGTTCTCGAAGGGCTGCACGCGCACAAGCGCATTGGCCGCAACGAGGAACGCGTCTTCTCCGCCGGAGAGAAACAACCACGGCATCCGGAGAAGCCATTTGAACGCGAGGAGCCGCCGTATAGACCGAGGAGATCGTTCAATTAGCTGTCAGCTTTCAGCCATCAGCTCTCAGCTAGGTGTCAGCACGTGCTTTGGACGACGCCGCATTTAGCGGTTGATTTTGCTGAAAGCTGATGACTGAAAGCTGACAGCGGTGTTATGAAGCGCATCCGCTACACCAAATACGTCCCCGATCCCGCTGGGGAAATGAGCATGGAGGACCTGCTCAGCGCACTTTCTGATTATCTGCTCCAGAGCGGATTCCAGAATTACATGTTTTACGATCTGCCGCCGGGCGAACAGACGCTCGACGATCTTCGCCAGGCGATTGAGCAGGCTTTGCTCGACGGCAATCTGCTGGATGAAGAAATGCGCCAGCGCCTGCAGCAGATGCAGATGGATGGAACTCTCGACGAGCTCATTGAACAGTTAATCGAGCGTATGGAGCAGGAAAATTACATCAGTATCGATCAGCCGCACGACCCGGCAAAGCAGTCGAGCGTAGGAGGCCAGGTCGGCGAAGCGCAGCAGCAGGCGAAATTTGAGATCACCGACAAGAGCCTGGATTTTCTCGGCTATAAGACACTGCGCGATCTGATGGGCTCACTGGGAAAGTCGAGCTTCGGACGGCATGACACCCGTGATCTGGCCACTGGCATTGAAACCAGCGGAGCCTCGCGGCTATATGAGTTCGGGGACACGTTGAACCTCGACATCACCGCAACGCTCTCCAGTGCGATCCAGCGCGAAGGGCTCACGCTGCCGCTGAATATTGAGTATTCGGATTTGCAAGTACACCAGTGCGAATACCAATCATCCTGCGCGACCGTGCTCATGCTCGATTGCTCGCACTCCATGATCTTGTACGGCGAAGACCGCTTTACTCCGGCAAAAAAAGTGGCGATGGCGCTGTCGCATCTGATCCGAACTCAGTACCCGGGCGATTCTTTATCGCTAATCTTGTTCCATGACTCTGCGGAAGAAGTTCCGCTCTCGCAACTGGCACGCGTGAAGGTGGGGCCGTATTACACGAACACGCGCGAAGGACTGCGGCTGGCGCAGCGCATTCTCCAGCGCCAACGCAAGGACATGAAGCAGATTGTCATGATCACCGACGGAAAGCCTTCTGCGCTGACGCTCGAAGACGGCCGCATCTACAAGAATGCCTTCGGCCTCGATCCGCTGGTGGTGAGTCAAACGCTGGAAGAAGTATCCAAGTGCAAACGCGCCGGGGTAATGATCAATACCTTCATGCTAGCGTCAGATTATGGTCTGGTGCAGTTCGTACAAAAAGTCACAGAGATGTGCCGCGGCAAGGCCTACTTCAC
>DAIMDJ010000423.1:0-2794 GCA_036725905.1 Terriglobales bacterium | reverse complement strand
CCCCGGCCAAAGCTGCGCTCCAGACTCAACGCGATCCAAGAAGCCACATAAAGCAAAGCCGCGATAGCCAGCAATGACCGGATGCCGGTCCACAGCGACATAGATTCGAGCATTCCTCCAATCATTGCTCCCATCAGGTTCGACCCAAGTGAATCGGCGCGGAAACCCTGCTCAGCGAAACTTCGGATGAACACAATGCCGGCAAAAAGCACTGGCATGCACAGCACCAAAGTGGAGCTCAATGCCTTCGCCCATAGCGATGGATAGAAAAACTTCTCCAGAGGAATCAAGTAGCTTGCCAACAGAGTCAAGAAAATTCCAGCGTAGCCGATGCTGGCGGGAATTCGAGGAAAGAACTGCACCAGCAGGTTCGCCCCTACGATTAGCAAGAGCAGACCAGCGATAACCACCGAATTTACCAGCCATGTGGTTCCAAACAGCAGCGCCATTTTGCTGACGATCTGCGCCTCCAGCAACATGAAGCCAGCGCCCAGGAAAAAGAAATGCCACTGCAGCGAGCGCAGTGTGGTACCCGTGTCCCGCAGGAGCACCCAGCACAGCAGCACCAGGGCTACCGAAATCACAATCACCGACACCGGCAGGCCCGGCTCGTGCTGATAAAAATACGGCCAGTTATCGGTCGTCAGCGTGGCCGGCGTCATCTTCATGCCACCATGCGCCCCCAGGTAAGCCGCGAGCTGCGGGTCTTGAATCGCCTGCGCAATTCTCGGTTCTGACCCGGTAATAAAGAATCGCCCTCCGGTTGTGTAGGACACCATGGAGTTCTCGGATTCAATTTGTAGGGGAGCATGCCCAAAAACCGTTTGAAGTAGCCCGTAGAGTCGCCCTGCAATCCACGGCGTATCAACCTGGAACTTTACGACGAAGACTCCGTCTGCGTTCAGCAGCCGCTTGCTGGCCTGAAGCGCTTCCAGCGTATACACGTAATTATCAATCCGGATATTGGTGTAATGTGAGCTCGTGGTGTGAGAATCAAGCAGAGAAAAGACGATCAGGTCAAAGCGATCCCGGCTGTTTTGCACATAGCTGCGCGCATCGTCCTGCACTTGGCGCACACGCGGTGAGCTATAGGGCTTTTCAAAATGATATTTCTCGCCCAGCTTTAGAATCAGCGGATCAATCTCCACCGCCGTAACCTGCCCAGCGCCGTTGCGCAGCGCGGCCGCTACATCGTTGCCCATGCCGGAGCCTAAAACCAGCACTGATGGAGGGTGGGAATAGAAGTGGTAGGGAAGGTTGTAAGCATTCCACTGCGCGGGCACTGCCGCAAACAGCGACGGATGGGCGGCAACGAATTCCGGCGAGAGATCGAGAATTTGCTGATAAAAAATGTCGTTCGTCGTCAATTCGTACTCAAATATCTTCCCCTCCGCTGCTCGAGGCGCCAGCGTCAGCTTCTGATATGGTGACCAATAAACCTTGCCTTGTTTTCCCGTTCCCAGAGTCAGCAATGCCAGGCAAATTACAAAGGCACGTCCTGCTGCCCAGCGCAACCTCGGCCAGCTCCACAGCACGCAGACCAGCAACAGGCCCGCCACTACAAACCAGGTCAAAGGGGGCTGGTACAGAAAGCAGAGCAGCGTATAAATCAGGATTCCCGCGAGGCTTGCTAGCACGTTGACCGAGTACGCAAGAATGCCGTTGCTGGCGTTTTCCAGATACCAACCCACAACCTGACCGAGCGGGATAAACGAAAAGCAAATCAGGCTGAAGGTCGGCACAATGATCGCAATCGCCGCTGCAAGTAGAGGAAACGAGAACTCGGCAGGCACGCCCCACACATGAACCTCAGAGCTCGCGCCCACGAAGGCAGGAATCGAACTTATGAGAACCCGCAAACTGTGCCAGGGGAACTTGACAACCAGTGCCAGCGTCAGCAAAGGAATAACCATGGTCAGCAGGTTGACCCGCCGCCGCGACATGTAGCACCCCAAACCGAAACCCAGGAAACAGGCGATCAGCACAAAATTCTTGAAGTATGCAAAGACACGGATCTCCGAGGAGATCCAGCGAATCATCAGCAGTTCGAAAAATAATGCCAGCAAGCTCCAAAGAGCCAGCTGCCGCCACGAAAAGCCCCCCAGACCCTGCGGAGAAAATTCCCATTTCTCCGCCAAACGTGCTAGCACCCCGGACGACTCGCCTGGCGGTTTCGCGTGGAACAGGCCGACCACGTAGGCGTTTGCGAGGATCAGCCCAACCACCACAGCGCCAAAGGCCGCGTGCAGACTCCATTCCCCGGGCGCTCCGCCAGACGCTTGCTGCGCCAAAGCAGAGCCAGAAAAACAAAGAAAAATTCCCGAGCAAAATAGAAGTTTTCGCATAGATCTTGTACTTATGTTCGATTTAGTCGCGAATTTCACGCCGACTCGCCGGGGAAGGGGGTTGGGCGTGTATTGCTTCTAGCAATGCTGCAGCCAAGTTGCTATTTCCTGTGAGCCTTTGTTGCATTTAAAGCACTTAATGTCTAACCAGGGATTATGACTCGCTCAATTACTACCGGAAAACTTGTATACATTTGTTAACATCCGTTCACATGCGGTATTTGTGCACCCGCGTCCTTTTGCATGGTTTCCACTTAAGTCTAGACAGAGCAGCAGTTTAGAATATAACCGGCATCAACGAGCTTGGATCTGTATAAACAGGTCTGGTACTCGACCTGCGATTATTTCGGATGCGAGCTCGGTCTGCAACTCAATGGCAAGTGGTCATTATTGGCGGCGGTCTAGCGGGATTGACCCCCGCTCATGAGCTCGGTTGTGGTCGTACGGTC
>DAIMDJ010000422.1:0-2804 GCA_036725905.1 Terriglobales bacterium | reverse complement strand
AAGCGTGTACATCTTGTTGAAGAGAAAGTTGGCGTGTCTCCAATGCGAGATATTCAGGAATTGCTTGGCGCTGCGACGTGCGAGTGAGGCGAAAGTCAATTGTAGACAACGGGCGAAGGCTCAGTTCTAAATGCGAAGCCGCTTGGAAGAGAAATAGGCGGTCTTTTTCTCGCACTGGTCCGGACGGGATGGTACGAGCCGCAGACCTTTCAGTTGCCGGACTAGCCAGGGATGCAGTTAAGCTGGTGGTGGGTTGCAGGGCCGAGAGGGATGCGGCCGTGCGGGCAAAGCTTGTCTTCCAGTTAACGCCGGAAGGAGAGATACGCCCTGCCCGCTTTATACAACTCGAGTCGCCTTGTGATTTCGCAGGCGAACGTTGCTTGGCCGAGCCGGACAGCGTGATCAACAGCTTTTGACGCTGTTTCTGCCGCCCGATCGAACTCATTTTGATTGGCATAGGCCGCCGCCAGTGTGTCAAGAAAACGCGGATTGGCGTATCGGGTGGCTTCGCAACATCTGCGGGCTAGCTCTTCGGCACCATGTGGTTTGCGTACCCGTTCATCCGGCGAGGTGGCGAGCAACCAGGCGAAAGCATTGACCCCAGCGAGATAGATCGGCCGCTGTTGCAAGCCCTGATCGACAATCTCATATGCCTCATCGCATTTAGCTTGTTGAGCCAGGATCAGCGCCTTGTTCCAATGCGAGCGGGCATAGGTGGGTTTTATCTCGATCGATCGGTCGATGTGTCGCGCCGCTTCTTCGACCTGATTCCGAGCGAGCAAGACCTCTCCAAGATTGTTCTCCGCTTGGTAAAAGCTCGAATTGAGCCGGACAGCCGCACGAAAGTGTTCTTCCGCCCCTCCTGAAGAGCCGCCTTCCATCAGATTGACCCCGAGATTGTTGTGCGCCAGCCAGCAATTCGGATTTTTGAGCAACGTGTCGCGCCAGACTGTGTCCTCGCTCTTATAAATGAAACATTGTCGTGCAGTCAGCAGGGCCAACACAAAGAGGACGAAACCCAGTGCCGCGTTTCGGACATGACGGCTCACGCCAGAAAGAACATTAGGAAATGCACTCGCCAAAGCGATCACTCCCAGGCTCGACAGATACTGCCAGTGATCGGCGACGAAGGAGAATTGGAAGGCATAGCCGTTGAAGAAGCCAAGGATTGGTCCCAGGGTGACGATGAAGAACGCAGCGGCGGCGAAGGGTCCTTTGCCGATGGTTTTGCGCAGGAACCAGAGAGCAAGGAGGCAGAGTGCGACAAAAGCAGGAACGAGCAATAGCCAAAGCGAGGTCACTTCCCAGCGGGGATAGATGAAAGTGAGATCGTTAGGCCAGACCAGCTTGAAGAAGTAGAAAAGAATGGCCCGGCCTGCGACGATACAACGCTGGTAAAACTCCAGATCGAAAAAAGCCCCGGCTGCTCCGACGTGATGGACTTCGAGCCACGCGGTCAGCAGCCCCATCGGCAAACCGACGAGGAAATAAGGAAGCAACGGGCGAAAATCTGCCGGGCGGATTCGTTCGCGTTTCCACCAAATAAGAATGGCAAGCACGACCGGAAGCGAACAGGTCACACTCTTGGAAAGGAGGGCACAGATAAAGAAGAGCAAGGACAGAACAAACCAATTCCCTCGACGCAGCAGGTCGCGGGTTTCCAAGTTTTCAAAGTTGAGGTAGGCGAGAACGCTTCCAAGGAAAAATGCGGTCGAAAGAAGATTTTTGATTTCGGTGACCCACGCAACTGATTCAACCATGACCGGGTGCAGGGCGAAAACAGCGGCGGCGAACCAGGAACCGCGCAGGCCGAGCTTTCGCAGGACGAACCAAAACAGAACGGCGTTCAGTGTGTGCAACGCGACATTCACGGCGTGATAGCCGAATGGATGAAATCCCCAGAGCTGATACTGAATCCAGAAGGCGGTGCCGGTGATTGGGTAATATTGTTGCAAGGCGAGGAGATCGAACCAGAGCCGATAGAGACCGTTCACTCCTTCAAGCGTGCGATTGTGCATCAACCACGCGTCGTCGTCCCAGATGAAGCCATTGCGGAGCGCTGGCAGATAGGCGAGGACGGTAACGGCCACGAGAAAAGCTGCCTTCGTGGAGGTTCGCAAGGATGCGGTAATGAGTTTGGGCATGTGGCGCTCAGGCATGGATTAGCACAATGGATGCTCGGCACGAGTTCAGGATGTGGTCCGCGCGAACAACGTGCAACGCGATCTACCGCGCAGAGTACCCTCATCCCAACCTACTCCCAACGGGAGAAGGCATCACCTCTCGCCTCGGAGAGGCTAGGTGAGAGTTTTTCAGCGTTGCTCACCTGGAACTTCACTAGTTGAGGAAGCGACCACATCCCCTCGGTGGAGAATTTCATTCACCCTACCACTTGCGCTCGCTCAAGGACGCGGTGGAGTTGATCAAAATTGATTGGCTTCACCAGATGCGCCAGGAAACCAGCCCGCTCTGTTTTGGCGAGATCTTCGGCCATTCCGTAGCCAGTCAGGGCGATCCCTCGAAGGCCATAATCATTACTCAACTGCATCATCAGATCGATGCCGCTGCCGTCCGGCAACCCGAGATCGCTGATGACAAAATCGAAGGTGTGCTCAGTGGCCAAAGTGAGAGCGTCTTTCACGGTCGAAGCTGTCATCACATCATGGCCCTGACTGCGAAGAAGCCTCGTCAGGACCGCGAGCGTCGGCTCGTGATCTTCAACCACGAGGAGGCGGGATGATTTGCCCCTAAAACGCCGCGGCTGCGATGCCTGAATTTGAGCCTCGGGAAACGGTAAGACCGTG
>DAIMDJ010000421.1:0-2806 GCA_036725905.1 Terriglobales bacterium | reverse complement strand
TTGGGAAGATGCGGTCGCAGCATGTCTGGCAAAAGATCCGTCGCGGCGTCCGCAATCGGCAGTTGAGGTTGCACAACGGCTCCAGCTTTCGTCAGGACAAGCGAGAGCAACAACGACTTTCCGCAAGACTTTAAAGCGGAAGCCCCTGTTTATTGCTGGCATCGCGGCGGTCGGAGCTCTATTGCTTGCCGGCATATATTTCGGGGGGCCCAATCGACACGCCAAACCGGCGTCACATGAGCCAGCGATTCCGGAAAAATCGATCGCCGTTTTACCCTTTGAGAATCGGAGCGAAGAGAAGGCAAACGCCTATTTTGCTGAAGGAATTCAGGACGAGATTCTAACCCGTTTATCCAAAATTGCTGATCTGAAGGTGATCTCGCGCACATCCACTCAGCATTACAAAAGTGCGCCAGAAAATCTGCGGGAAATCGCCAGGGAGCTTGGAGTCGCTCATATCCTGGAAGGCAGCGTGCAGAAGAGTGGCGATGCTGTGCGCGTCAACGTGCAGCTGATCAACGCAGCCACCGATTCTCATGTTTGGGCCGACACATTTGATCGGAAACTGACCGACATCTTTTCGGTTGAGAGTGAGGTTTCTCAGAAAATCGCGGCCGCGTTGCAAGCGAACCTTTCGCCAAATGAATCTCATGTTCTGGCCGCGGTCCGGACGCCTGACACGGAAGCTTACGATCTTTTTTTGAGAGGCGAGTATGAGATTCGCCAGGCCCAAAGCAATGAGTCGGCGGAGACCTACGATCGTGCTGATGCGTTTTACCGGCAGGCGCTGGCGCGCGATCCAAACTTTGCCGAGGCTGCTGCGGCACTCGCGCGCGGTCGGCTAACGCGGCACTGGTTTGTCTCGCCTTTGGAGCCAGCGGAATTAGAGGAGGTAAAGTCGCTTATCGACCGCGCTCTGGCCCTGGCTCCAAATTCGCCGCAAGCGCACTTGGCGCTGGGATTATTCTTTTATTGGGGTCATCGCCAATACCAGATGGCGCTGACGGAGTTCAACCGCACGCTGGAATTGCAACCTAATAGTGCTTTGGCCCGAACCTACTGCGCGTGGGTTTACCGTCGCCGCGGTGAATGGGAGCGCTCGCTGGCGGAGTTTCAACGAGCGCAGGAACTCGATCCGCGCGACGTACAAATCCCGCAGAATATCGGTGCAACTTATTTGACATTGCGTCAGTGGAAGGATGCGGAGCAGGCCGAACTGCGAGCTCTCGCCATCGATCCACACAACGGGTGGTCAGCGCTGTCTCTTCTCATTTCTCACCTCAACGCGACGGGCGACGTCGGCGCGGCCCGGCGAGCTCTTGATGGTTTTCCAGAGGCCACTAAGTCACTCACTCTCGTCAGCCGCCGTAGCCCTACCGGGATCGGCGACGTTGCATTTATGATCGGTATGTGGGTTTATCTCGACGTGATGGAAAGACGTTTCACCGATGCTTTTCAAGCGTTCGACAAGGAAGTGGTCAACAAGGATCCTGGGCGTCTCCAGCAGCTTGCCGGGCGCGCCGCCCTTCGCCTGCTGGCGGGAGAGTCTGACATGGCTAAATCCGCGGGAGAAGAAGCGCTGCCCTCACTCGAGGCCAGACTCAGAGAGCGGCCGGATGACACTTTCGCGATGACGGAGCTATCTTGGGTTTACCTCGCCCTCCGACGCAATGCCGATGCTCTACGCCTTTCCAGGCAGGCGGCGGATACAATCTCCATCGAAAAAGACGCTTTTTCTGGCCCAAATTTCCAGATCGGGCTCGCGCAAATCGAGGCGCGCGTGGGCGCACCTGAGGAAGCCATTAAGAGGCTTCGACGTTTGCTCTCCATCCCGGCGGGCTGGGAAGTTTCCATAGCACGTTTGAAGATTGACCCGGTCTGGGATCCAATCCGTAACCGTCCGGATTTTCAGAAGCTCCTCTCAGGCCCCGAGCAGATCGGACCTAACAAGTAACAGGAATTGAATCTTCGGAACTTTCTCGCTGAACTGAAGGCGTCGCACCGTTTACGAGGGTCGCGATTGCCTGTGCCGTCACGGCTTGGCTCTTAATATAGGTGGCGATACTTCACTCTTTGAAATCACGAGTGTGCTCGTGCGTCTCGATCACATTGCCCGTTTCGTGATAAACTCGAACCACAGCCTTATGTGACCGGCTGAAGAACTTGGCGTAGCCGATGCGCTGCTGATGCAGCGGACGATGTGATTGAGGTATTGAGGAATCATCGTGGATCATCTCAGCAAAGCCGGTTGGAGTTGGGGCTGCGTTGTGCCTGGCCATCACCTACAGGGTCCGATTGGATGTTGCAGCTATCGGCGCGGCGCGCTTGCGCCTGCGGGAATGCGGTATTTTCCGCAGTGGCTTCCACTGCCGACTTCAATCGTCAGGATTTCAAGGAAATAATATTATTTTAAGTTTGACAAGTCCCAGTGCCTTAGCCTGTAAATCAACGTGAAGACATTCCCCATCTCTATGCAGAGCGGTCAAGAAGTCGGCATCTGTTGCATAGGAGAACTAGGATTACTGATGTGAAAGGAAAAACTATGACTACTGATGTGAAGGGAAAAGCTATGACTACTGATGTGAAAGAGAAAACCACGGCAACTGGTGCAAAAGGAAAGACTAAGGCGACCGATCTGAAAGAGTTCTTGTCAAATCTTGCGACTGATCCATGGAAGCTCGGTGAATTCCTGCACGCCCCCGAACCCGTGATGTCCGCTGCGAACCTTTCAGAAGCAGATAAGACCGCCCTAAGGAGCGGTGTCTCGGGGATGGTCGCCGCCCGGCTAGCGGGAGTGCCACTGGAG
>DAIMDJ010000420.1:0-2807 GCA_036725905.1 Terriglobales bacterium | reverse complement strand
AGGATGTAATCCGATTTGCCACATCCGGCGATGTCGCGGCATTTATTGCTGAGCCGGTGATGGGCGAGGGCGGAATTCTGGTTCCGCCGCCGAACTATTTCAGAGAAGTAAAAAGGATCCTTGACCAGCATGGCATTTTGTTCATCGTTGATGAAGTGCAGTCCGGATTCGCGCGCTGCGGGAAAATGTTTGCTATCGAGCACTACGGGGTCGATCCCGACATTCTGGTCACGGCCAAGGGTATCGCTGACGGGTTTCCATTAAGCGCTTACACCACGCGGCCGGAGATTGCGGCCGCTTATAAACCGGGCGACCATCTGTCGACTTTTGGCGGGAATCCGGTGTCTTGCGCGGCGGCGCTGGCTAACATCGAATTCCTGGAAAAAGAGAATTTGCCAGCCCGCGCGACTGAAACTGGCAATTATGCGATGGCGAAGTTACGCGAGTTGCAAAAAGATAATCCTCTGATCGGAGAAGTACGTGGCCTCGGCCTGATGATCGGTGTGGAGCTGGTAAGAGATGAAAAGCTGACGCCGGCTTCGTCCGAAGCCGAAGCGATTCGCGATGCGTTGCTGCGCCAAGGTGTCTTGGTGGGCGTTGGAGGCGTGTATGGAAACGTGGTTCGGTTTCAGCCGCCTCTGATCATTACGAGGCAGCAGATTGATAAGGCTCTAGAGGCGTTTGCGGCAGCCCTGGTGGAGGTCGCCCAGCCAGCGCACGTGTAGTTGCATCAGCGCCGAATTCGTGAGTTCACAAAACAATAAGCCCCATGCGCAGGCCCAGGGTCACGGCTTCCGTGCGGGTGGAGGCGCCCAGCTTGTCGAGGATGGAGCTGATGTGGAATTTGATAGTGTGATCGGAAACGCCTAGCCGATCAGCAATTTCTCGGTTTGCGAGTCCTTCTGCCAGCATAGCCAGAACTTCGTTTTCGCGAGGCGTCAGACTTTCGTAGGACGGCGGGATCTGCGATGCTGGGCTGCCGATACGTTCGACGATCTGTTGTGCTACCGCGGGATCGAGCAGCACCAGCCCCGTGTAGGCAGCGTGAATTGCGGCCACAATCTCTTCGCTTCCAGCCTCGCGCGGCAGGATCGATTTCACGCCGGAGCGGAGGGCCTGTGCAGCCCAGGCGGCCGTGGGGTTGTCTATGAGAGCAACGACGGGAAGGCCGTTGTGAGCGATCACGGGACTCTCGCGGTCAAAATCCGCAAGAATAACATCGGGTTGTAACTCCGCCGCACGCTGTCCGATCATCTGCGTGCTGTGCACAGCGCCCACCAGCTTGAATGACGATGATTGTTTGAGGATGAGTTCAAGGCCGGCGCGGCGAACGGCAGAGGCGGAGGCCAATAGCACGCGTATCGCTCCGCTTCCGTTTTTCGTCGCCATCGCCTTATCTCGCTGGACGCTCACTCAGCTTGATCGAAAGTTCAACCGGCTCTCCTGCGCGGAGAACAGTTGCGCTGATGCTATCGCCAACTTTGGCCGAGCCCAGTAGTTCCCGAACATTCTCCGTGTCCAAAGCCAGTTTTCCTGCTAATTCGACGATGGTGTCGCCTAAAACGATTCCAGCCTTCTCTGCCGGACTGCCAGCTTCGACATGCAGCACCATCAATCCGCCGGTAGGAGCTGACTTTAATTTCGCCCGCAGGTTTTCGGGAACCGCAACTGGCTGCATGGCGACTCCCAGATATGGGCGGGCGATGTAGCCTTTTGCGAGAAGTTCATCTACCGTGCGATTGACAGTGGCGACTGGAATGGTCACTGCGCGGCCACGGCCGAGTCCGTTAGTGTTGACACCAAGGACCTTGCCTTCCACATTGACGAGCGGTCCCCCGGAGAACCCCGGATAAAGCTCGAGATCAAGGCGAATGCTCTGATCAATCCGGCCGCCGCGCCAGGTTCGCCACTCCCCACCGATGCCGCCAATGATGCCGCCGCTAGCGACCAAATTTCCAGATCGGGTGCGCCCAAGGGCCAGCACGAAATTGGCAAGCTTCAAATGGGCTGGGTCGCCAAATTGCGGAACTTGGGTTTTGCCGCTCTCCAGCTTCAATACCGCGAGATCGGTTCCGGGATCCCGGCCTGCGAGTTGAACCGCAACTCGCTTTCCATCTGGCAAGAACACTTTGATTTCGTCCTCGCGGCGGATCGTGTGGTCTGCAGTGACGACCACTCCATCGCGCCAATAAATGCCACTTGATGGAATTCGTCGTCGGGCATAAACAGTAACAACCGACGGGCCGGCCTGCGCGGCGGCTGCGGCCAGTTCGTCTGAATATTTTGCAATTCCTGAAGCTGCCATTTCGATCTCCTTACCTGTGTTGCTTCTTTATGACTTCATCATGTCGCAGTGTTCAGCCTTGACACATCAGCCGAATGGCCAGGTTTTGACCAGACAATCAGCTAGGGATTCAGAGGAGTAGCACTGCGATTTTCAGGCTGGAATTTCCTTAAGCCGATTCCCCTTCCTCTCGGCTTCTGAAATCACATACACGATCAGGATCGTCAGCTCCGGCTCGATCGGATGACGATAGCGGGCATGAGGAAAGGTGACGTAATAGACGAGCGGATAGCAGAGGATCAGCCAGAAAAACAACCACGCGCCGGGACGGCGTTTGCGCAAAGCGCGAGCCAGCCCCCACAAGGCCAATACCGAAGAGGCCAAAAACACGAGATTCTCAATCGGCGGTAGCGCGGAAATCTGTGCTGGCCGGGGGCGTCCGGCCCAATAATAAATAAATCGCTTTGTGCAGAGGCCCGCAAACCGCAGGTAATCTTCGCGAATGAACGCGATTGCCTCGCGC
>DAIMDJ010000419.1:0-2823 GCA_036725905.1 Terriglobales bacterium | reverse complement strand
CAGCGGCACAACTCAAAGCGACAAGACCGACGGCCGTCAATCTCTCCTGGGCCGTCGAGCGCCAGCTGGGAAATGTCGCCAAAGGCAAAAACGCGAAGGAGAAGGTCGGGCTCGCTCTGCGCACAGCCAGATCGATTGCGGACGAAGATGCGGAGCATTGCCGGATGATCGGGCAACATGGATTGGAACTCATTCGGCAGCTCGCAAGAAAGAAAGCAGGAAAGTTCGCCATGGCGAATCCGTCCGGTGGCGGACCAATCAATGTGCTCACGCATTGCAACGCGGGGTGGCTCGCCTTTGTAGACTATGGCTCCGCGACTGCGCCGATTTATGCAGCTCACGACAGTGGGTTGCCGGTTCACGTGTGGGTCGCGGAGACGCGACCAAGAAATCAGGGCTCCAAACTTACAGCCTGGGAGTTGGGCGAACACGGTGTGCCGCATACGATCATCGCAGACAGTGCCGCGGGACACTTGATGCAACGTGGCACAGTGGATTTGGTGATTGTTGGAACCGATCGCACGACTTCCACGGGAGACGTTGCCAACAAGATCGGCACATATCTGAAGGCGCTGGCAGCGAAGGACAATAACGTTCCGTTTTATGTAGCGCTGCCGTCGTCTTCATTTGACTGGAACTTGCGCGACGGGCTGAAAGATATCCCGATCGAAGAACGCAGCGCGGACGAAGTGAAGCAAGCCGATGGCTGGTTCGAGGGACAACAGGTCGAGGTCCGTGTCGCGCCGGAAAGAAGTCCGGCTGCAAATTATGGATTCGATGTTACGCCCGGCCATCTGGTAACCGGGTTAATTACCGAACGCGGCGTGTGTGAAGCGAACGAGAAAAGCATCCGCGCACTTTTTCCAGAGCAGGCGCTGTGAGCGAATACATAAAGTTTTCGTGCGAGCGCGTGGCTGCGGAGATTACTTCGTTTGAGGGCCTCGCCGAATTAAATGCACATCGCCGGAAACTTCTTCAGCTTGGTCTGATTGGTGTGGATCCGAATGGTATTGGGTTCGGAAACCTAAGCGTAAGGGACGGCGCCACCGACAATTTTTACGTCACCGGTTCTGCTACTGCAGGCATACAGGAACTGACCCTGGCAGACTGCGCAAAAGTAGTGGCATGCGATTTTGAAAGGAACTGCGTCCGATACGAAGGATCTGCGCTGCCCTCATCGGAATCCCTTACGCACGCTGCAATTTACAAGTCGGATGCAACCGCAGGGGCGGTTATTCATTGTCACGACTCCAAGTTGTGGGCAGCAGTTTTGAATCAAGCGCCGACAACCTCGAGGGCTGCCGAGTATGGAACACCGCAGCTGGCGTATGAAATAATGCAACTCTTCAAGCGCACCGACGTGCCAAAGATTATTGCCATGGCTGGTCACGAAGCAGGCATTCTAACTTTCGGCAAAGATCTCGAGGAGGCATTCGCCGTCCTCATGCGCGAGAGAAGGAAATGGATCTAACTAGCACTCATCTCTTAAACGGGACTGTCATGTTGAGCGATGCGAAACATCTCTGTTTTTTCCGTGGGAAGCGATCCAGAAATGATCAGAGATTCTTCTCCCGCAACTGCGGGATGAGAATGACATTATAAGATTGCTTGGACGTTGAATCACGTCTTGCAAAGCACCATTGGCTCGCGTTGACAGCAATTTGGCTGGACGTACGCTGAACAAGCATGCATGAAAAACCTTCAAACTCGAATAAGAAGCAGGGTGTTACTCGCCGAACATTCCTCGGCACAACTCTTGTAACGGGCGCGGCCCTTGTTGCAAGAGGATCGGACGCAATCTTCGGAGCTGAGCCGTCAGCGTCATCGAACATCGCTACAAATCCAACTTGGAAGTTGGGCGGCGACCTTACAGTCAATCGCCTTGGTTTTGGCGCGATGCGCGTCACCGGCGAAGGGATTTGGGGTTGGCCGCCCGATCGCGGGAATGCGCTGAAAGTCCTGCGACGCGCGGTCGAGCTGGGCGTGAACTTAATTGACACAGCGGATGCCTATGGCCCAGAAACAAGCGAATTGCTGATTGCCGAAGCGCTTTATCCTTATCCTAAAGGCCTCGTTATCGCGACGAAAGGCGGCCTTACTCGACCGGGCCCAGCCGAATGGGTGCCCGATGGATCACCCCAACATCTCAAACAAGCTGTCGATGGCAGCCTGAAGCGGCTGCGCCTGGAGAGGATCGACGTGTATCAACTGCATCGTATCGACCCAAAAGTGCCCATCGAAGAATCGCTCGGCGCCATTAAGGAGATGAAAGACGCCGGGAAGATTCGGCACGTCGGGTTATCGAATGTTGAACCGGAAGAAATCGAACGCGCACGCAAAATTGTTCCGATCGTTAGTGTGCAGAACCGGTACAACATCGAAGACCGCAAATCTGAGAATGCTCTGGCCTATTGCGAGAAGAATGCCCTTGGATTTTTGCCATGGTTCCCCATCGGCGGAACCCGCGGTTTGAAACCTGAGAATGCGCTGAATGCGGCGGCAAAGGCTCATGGCGTGAGCGTCTTTCAAGTCGCCCTGGCGTGGCTCCTTGAGCGATCACCAGTGATCCTACCGATTCCCGGCACGTCATCAGTCGCGCACCTGGAAGAAAATGTTGCCGCGACAAAACTAAAATTGGCTCCAGAAGAATGGAAAGCAATTAATGCGCTGGCTGGTTAAAGCCGAAGGAGTAGCGCGGATTGGACTTGTTGCACGCTGCGGCTGACACACCCGCCGCTACAGCAAGAAGCGCAACTGGCGAGAGTAGTTGTAGCTGATACCGTCATTATTGATCGGGCAAGCGAAGGAGATATATGCGGCTCT
>DAIMDJ010000418.1:0-2831 GCA_036725905.1 Terriglobales bacterium | reverse complement strand
GTTATGTCTGCTATGACATGCTCCATTACGCCACGCATCATTTTCCCATGAAGCGCGGTGCCTGGCTTTGGCTGAAGCAGTATCATCTTCGCCATCATTACCGGGACGATCAGGTCGGATATGGCATCAGCTCGCCGCTTTGGGACTACGTGTTTGGGACCACGCGAAAGTAATCGCATTGCGTTCGCCTGGCCACGCTCATTGCTGAAATCCGAAGGCTACAACTCCACTAAAATCTTGTCCTAATATCCGAAGCTCGGTAGATTGGTGCCCCGACACGGAACTCCGCGTTATGCAAACGCAGCGGAGACTTCGTAAGGAATCTAGTGAATCATAAAAATTGCCACTTTTGCTGGGAAATACCGTCCGAGGAGAGCGGAGCGAGCGGAAGAAACTGTACGGTCTGATGAATCAAGACCCGGCAAAACTTAGTCTGAGCAATTTTCTGACGGGTGAAAGCGACGACCCGCTCCAGGCTCCAGCGACCTTTACAAACTGGATTCGCCTTGGTGCGTGGGCGGTCGAGTTGTACGAGCCTGAGCTCCTGGCCACGGCAGATGCGCGCACGCTAATTAGGTATCGGGGTAAACCGCGCCCGGTCATTAATCTCTGTTCCTATAATTATCTCGGTCTTGCCAATCACCCGGAGGTGCTTGCCGCTGCGCACGAGGCTCTGAGGACTCACGGCCTGGGAGCGTGCGGTTCACCCATGCTCTCAGGAATGACCGATCTGCATCGTGAACTCGAACGGCGCGTCGCAAAATTTCTCCAACGCGAGGACGCAATGTTGTTCAACAGCGGCTTCGGCGGCGCGCTGGGCACCATCTCTGGACTGCTTCGCAAGAGCGACGTCGCCATTTTGGATAACCGTTCGCACCTTAGCCTTCGAGATGGCGCAGTGCTGTCCCGCTGCCGGACAGAGAAGTTCGAGCACAACGATCCAGCGTCGCTTGATGCCGCCCTGAGCCGTCAAAAAGGACGACGACAACTTGTGATTATCGAAGGCATTTACTCTATGGATGGCGATTTCGGCAATCTAAAGGAATTGCTTGCCGTGGCAGAGTCGCATGGCGCGAGCGTTTTCATTGATGAAGCACACTCGATGCTCGCGTGCGGCGAGAATGGTCGTGGAGCGGCTGAGCATTTTGGCGTGGAAGAACGCGTTCCACTCGTCTACGGGACGTTCTCCAAAGCTTTTGGCGCTCTGGGAGGCTTTGTTGCTGGTTCAAAGGAGACACTGCAATATCTGCGTTTCTATGCGCATCCGTACGTTTATTCCTGCGCGCTGCCGCCCGTGGTCATCGCAGCCATTCTGAAAGCGTTGGAGCTCGGCACCACTCAGCCGGAATTACGTGCGCAACTTTGGGAGAACGCCGATTATTTCCATGCGCAACTTCAAGGCCTCGGACTCGACGCCGGAGCATCGACAACGTATGTGATGCCCATTGTCATCGGAGACCGAGAGCGCATGTATCGGCTTGGGCATGAACTTCGGCAGCGCGGCCTTTGGGTTGCGCCAGTGGATTATCCGGCTGTACCGCAAAATCGAATCTGTTTTCGTGCCTGCGTGACCGCCAAACACACGCGCGGCGATCTTGACGAAGCTTTGAACATTCTTGCGGACACGCTGGTTCCGGCGCTCTTACAAAAGCAGACCGCATGATCTAAATGACGAAATCCGAATGACGAAAGAATGACGAAGCACCAATGATGGAGGAATCACGGCGCGCCGTTTTTCGGATTTGGACCTGCAGGAGCCGGCCACAAATTTGATGTCGCGGTCGACAGAGATCCAGACTTCGCGCATCGAAGCCACTTACAAAGCACGCGAAGTGGAGGGAGTTCTCGACCTGTACTTTTATAGGCCCATAGGATTTCGGCTGGCCGAGTTTTTTGCACATCTCAAAATGACGCCGGCGGCTGTGACGCTGCTGGCCGGCATCTGCGGTGTCATCGCGGGGCATCTTTATTACTATCGCGATTTGCGCATCAACATCGCTGGCATGGTGCTCCATGTCTGCTCTAACGTACTCGACAATGCGGATGGCCAACTCGCGCGCTTGACGCGCCGGGAAAGCCGCAAGGGCCGCATCATTGACAGCATTGCCGACCATTTGGTCTTTGTGAGCATTTACCTGCATTTGGTTCTGCGTGGTCTGGCCGAAGGTTCCTCGCCGGCGATCTGGTGTCTGGCCATTGCTGCTGGAATCAGTCACGCATTGCAAGGAGCAGCGGCTGATTATTACCGCAGCACCTACTTGTATTTTGTAGCAAATGGAACACGAGCCGAAATAGATTCCTCCTCTGGATTGCGCTCTGAGTATCGAGGATGGACGTGGCGTCAGCGGCCCTGGGATAAACTTCTTCTCGCGGTGTATCTGAATTTCACGCGCCAACAAGAAATGCTCGCGCCCCAGCTGAAAAAGTTGCGCGAGACAACCGGCGAACTGTTCCACGAGAAAATCCCAGCTTGGCTGGAGCAGGGTTATCGAAATTCCGCTGGCGGGATGTTTAAGTGGTGGGGTTTATTGATGACTAACAGTCGAATGCTGGTCTTGTTTGCTCTCCTGTTCCTGGGCCAGCCGATTTATTACTTTTGGTTTGAACTCATCCCGCTGAACGTGCTGTTCATTTGCCTGCTTGTGCGTCAGGAGAAAATGGCAGAATCGCTGGAGCATCTGATCATGACGCCGCGGCATTCTGCCTAGGCGTTCTGCATCCGTGTCGCAGATCGAAGTCTCAGAAGTGACCTCGCGCCGCGAGCGCGACGCGTTCATCAAATTTCAATGGCAAATTTATACCGATGATCCGGCATGGGTGCCGCCGCTGAT
>DAIMDJ010000417.1:0-2840 GCA_036725905.1 Terriglobales bacterium | reverse complement strand
TGCTCGTAAGCCAACTGCTGACGCTCTATACCACGCCTGTTGTTTACCTGTGGTTTGATCGGCTGGCGCATCGATTTTCACGTTATCGAATCGGAAATCCCATCGAGGAGCCCGGCCCCGCTTCCGCGGATTAGATGATGAATATTTCGGCTCCATTTATTAAGCGGCCGATTGGTACGTCTTTATTGGCGGCGGCGCTGTTGATGGCGGGAGCGTTGGCCTTCAACTTCCTTCCGGTCGCGCCGCTGCCGCAGGTGGAGTTTCCCGTAATACAAGTATCGGCCGGTTTGCCGGGCGCGAGCCCGGAGACCATGGCTTCTGCCGTAGCCACGCCTCTGGAACGTCAGTTCGGTCGAATCGCCGGAATTAATCAGATGACGTCGACCAGCCAGCTTGGTTCGACGAGCATCGTTCTGCAATTCGATTTGAATCGCAACATTGATGCTGCGGGCCGCGACGTGCAGGCTGCAATCAACGCCTCGCGCAGCCAGCTTCCAGCAAATCTCCCCGGCAATCCCTCGTACCGGAAAGTTAATCCTGCCGATGCGCCCATTCTGATCTTGGCCCTCACTTCCGACATTCTCACTCTCCCAAAAATGTATGACACCGCTGATTCCATCCTGGCGCAGAAACTCGCGCAGATAGACGGAGTTGGCCAGGTGTTTGTCGGCGGCGGCGCGCGACCGGCAGTGCGCGCTGAGCTGAATCCGACCTTGCTCAACAAACTGGGTGTGGGGCTGGATACAGTGCGAACGGCTCTGGGTTCGGCGAATGCGAATCGTCCAAAGGGCGAACTGGCTGATCCCGTCAATGCGTGGGGGATTGGCGCGAATGACCAGATCTTCCGCGCCGACCAATACCGAAAACTAATCGTCGCCTATAAGAACGGTGCGCCCGTGCGCCTGGGCGATGTAGGTGACGTGCAGGACTCAGTCGAGGATATTCACGTAATCGGACTGTCGAGTGGGAAACCGGCGGTGCTCATTATTATTTTCCGGCAGCCGGGCGCAAACATTATCCAGACAGTCGATCGCGTGCGCGAAGCTCTGCCCCTGTTGAAGTCCTCGATTTCCCCTGCCATTGACCTGAACGTAGTGCTCGATCGCACGGTGACGGTGCGCGCGTCGGTAGCCGATATCGAATTCACGCTGCTCATCTCCGTCGTTCTGGTCATTCTGGTTGTGTTCGCATTCTTGCGGACGTTCCGCGCGACGTTGATCCCGAGCGTCGCCGTTCCGCTTTCGCTGATTGGAACTTTCGGGATCATGTACCTGCTGGGATACAGTCTGGACAATCTTTCGCTGATGGCGCTGGCCATTTCAACTGGATTTGTGGTTGATGACGCCATCGTGGTGCTGGAGAACATCACGCGCTATCTGGAACAGGGAATGCGGCCGGTTCAGGCGGCGTTTCGCGGCGCGCGCGAGATTGGCTTTACGGTGCTGTCGATGAGCACGTCTCTAGTAGCTGTGTTTATTCCGATTCTGATGATGGGGGGAATTGTGGGGCGGCTGTTCCGCGAATTCGCGGTGACATTAAGCGCGGCGATTGCGGTTTCGCTGCTAGTGTCCCTTACGACTACGCCAACAATGTGCGCGAAATTTCTGCGTCCGCTGGGAGAAGAAAAGCACGGTCGGATCTACCGCGCCAGCGAGCGAGCATTCGACCACATGCTCGGCATGTATCGCGGGAGCCTGCGTTGGGTACTGAGGCATCAGCCACTCACTTTGTTGATCACGATTCTCACGGCAGCTTTGAGCGTTTATCTCTACATAGACGTTCCCAAGGGCTTCTTTCCGCAGCAGGACACGGGCCGGATTATGGGATCGGTACAGGCCGCGCAGGATATTTCTTTTGAGGCAATGAAGGAAAAGATGTCGCAGTTCGTAAACATCGTCATGCAGGACAAAGCGGTTCAGACGATTGTCGGCTTTGCGGGAGGAAACACGCAGTACAACACGGGCCGGATGTTTATCACGTTGAAGCCGCTGAATGAGCGCAAAGAATCGGCAGATCGGATCATTGCGCGGCTGCGGAGGAAATTGGCGGTGGTTCCCGGGGCCACGCTCTACATGCAATCAGCGCAGGATCTCACCATTGGTGGCCGTCAAAGTCAGGCGCAGTTCCAATACACATTGCAAGGTGAAAATTTGGATGATTTGAATAACTGGTCACCGCGGCTGTTGCAAAAGCTGCGAACTCTGCCCGAACTGCGCGACGTCAATACCGATCAGCAAGACAAGGGCCTGGAAGCCCAGGTCATTATCGATCGCGACACCGCTGCGAGGTTGGGGGTGTCCGCCGCGGATATTGATAACGCTCTATATGACGCGTTCGGCCAGCGGCAGGTTTCGATCATGTACCGGCAACTCAATCAGTATCACGTGGTGATGGAAGTTGCGCCGGAGTTTGCTCGAAGTCCCGAGGCGCTGGAGAACATTTATGTGCGCGCTTCGAACGGGACTGCTGTGCCTTTGGCTACGTTCGCTCGTTTTGGGCCGTCGAACACGCCTTTGGCGGTTAATCACCAGGGGCAATATCCCTCGGTGACCTTGTCGTTCAATCTGGCGCAGAACGTTTCGCTAGGGCAGGCCACGCAGGTAATCGAGAATGCGGAGCGTTCCATTGGCTTTCCCTCCACCATAAAAGCCAGCTTTCAAGGGACGGCGGCGGCATTCCAGCAGTCACTGGCCAACGAGCCGATTCTGATTATGGCGGCTCTGGCAACGGTGTACATCGTCCTGGGAGTGCTCTACGAGAGTTACATCCATCCGATTACTATTCTCTCGACGCTTCCCTCCGCCGGAGTCGGCGCGATTCTGGCGCTGCTGCTGTTCAAG
>DAIMDJ010000416.1:0-2858 GCA_036725905.1 Terriglobales bacterium | reverse complement strand
GCTTGTTGTTTCATTTACTCAGTGGCGGCGAGCACGAGTTACAAGGATTCTATGGACACGTGATTGGCGGTATGGGCGCAATCACCCAAGCGCTCGCCGCGGCTGCACGCAAGCGCGGCGTTGAGATCCGCACTTCCGCTCCGGTGGCGCGCATTGATGTTCGGGACGGCCGCTTGCGTGGTGTGGTGCTCGAAGATGGAACTGAGATCTCCGCACGCACCGTGCTCTCCAACGCCGATCCGAAGCGGACGTTCCTCGGCCTCATTGATGCCAGTGAGCTGCCTGAGGATTTTCGTCGCGCGGTGCAAGGGATCAAGATGAACGGGCCTTGCGCCAAAGTGAATCTTGTTTTGGCAGAGGAACCGAAGGTGCGTGGCATGCCGCCTGACACCAGCCCCGCACAGCGATCACTTTTCACCCTGGTGCCTTCGCTGGAATTCGCGGAGCGCTGCTACGACATTGCCAAGCTCGGTGAAATTCCCGAGCAATTATGGATTGATTGCGTTGTCGCCTCGAACGTGGACGAAACCCTCGCTCCCAAGGGCCGGCACATCATGACCTGCTTCGTGCAGTATGTGCCATACTTCTTACGGCGCGGCACCTGGGACGAGAATCGCGAACTGCTCGGCGACCGAGTGATAAAGAAGATCGCCGAATATGCTCCCAATGTGCCGGGAGCGATTGTGGCGCGGCAGGTACTCACACCGCTCGATCTGGAGCGCGTTTATGGGCTTACCGAGGGAAATATTTTCCACGGAGACCTCACGCTCGAGCAGCTTTTCTTCATGCGCCCTGTACCAGGTTGGTCCCAATACCGCAGTCCCATTGCCGGGCTGTATCTGTGTGGTGCGGGCGCACATCCCGGAGGGGGCGTAACCGGCGCGCCCGGTCACAACGCCGCCTTCCAAGTTCTGCGTGACCTTCGCCAATCTCGCAGTTTGAGTATGCGGAAAACTAAGCACAAGGAGACAGCATGAAGAAGGGCATTCTGCAGAAGCTAAAAGAAGGTCCTGTTCTGGGGGACGGCGGCTACTTGCTGGAACTCGAGAAGCGTGGCTGGGTTCGTGCAGGACCGTTCACCCCCGAGGTGGCGCTTACCAATCCCGAGGCTCTGCGTCAACTCCACATTGAATTTCGCGAGGCTGGCGCGGAGGTGCTGCAGGCGCTCACCTTTTACGCTAGTCGGGACAAACTCGCCACGGTCGGACTACAGGACCGTTTGGAGGACCTCAACCGCGCTGCCGTGCGTATTGCCAAGGAGGTAGCTGGCGAACGCTGCCTGGTAGCGGGCAACCTCAGCCTCACGTGGATGTACGACCCCGACAGCAACGCCGCAAAAGATCGAGTGCGTGCGACCTTCGACGAGCAACTGGCAGTGCAGGTAGCCGAAGGGGCAGATTTCATTATCGGCGAGACGTTTTCCTGGCTGGGCGAGGCGCTAATCGCAGTGGAGAGAGCGAAGAAGACAGGTCTGCCGGTGATGGTCACGATCTGTTTCGAAAATCAGAACACCACAACAGAAGGGAAGAGCGCAGCCGAAGCCGCCAAGGCCCTGGTAGACGCCGGCGCAGACATCATCGGCATGAATTGCCTGCGCCCACCGGAGCACATGTTAGGTCCGCTAGAAGAGATGCGAAAAGCCGTGCCGCACGCCTTTGTCGCAGCGCAGCCGGTGGCTTATCGCACTCCGGCCGACAAGCCAGATTTCACCAGCCTGCCGCAGTTTCCTTTCGAGCTGGATCCGCTGCAACTCAGCCGCCGGGAGATGGCCGCGTATGCGCAACGGGCAAGAGATATCGGCGTGGACTACATAGGCGCTTGCTGCGGATCGGTGGCCATCCACATTCGTGAGATGGCGCGCGTGCTGGGCAAGCTACCGGCCGAACAACGGCCCTGGAAGCTTAATTACCAAAAACCGATGTCAGCGTATGAGTATTACGACCACGATCCAGAAAAAGTGGGCGCCGTCAACCGCGAATGAATTGGCATCGTTCCACACCCTCGGAGCGCTGACTGTAATAACCATCACGTTGGCGCTCCTTGTCTATTATGGAACGATCCAGCTTGGCCACAGGTGACAAAAACAGTCCCCTTATACACCTGGGAAGAGTGCTCTCTTCACCGATTCCGTGGCAATTTCTCTCAACGTACTTTTTAGTTGTTCCGCTGCAAGACCTCCCGCTTTCCTCATAATGTTTTTGAATCGAACCAAAGCAACAGAAGTTTTCGGGGTATCGCGCACAAGATCATCGAGGCTCTTAGATAGAATTTGCTTCTCTTCAGTGCCCAAATTTTCTAACTCCTCTGCTAGTTCTCGTGCTGCCGTCAGTGACCGTGCAGTCCACGTGTAAGCCTCACCGCAGTTGTGACAGAAACTAGGTGCAGGAAAACTTACAATCATACTGCCTGCAATCTGTCCACGAATGGCATTGCAGGCAGGACAAACAGTAATCGTCCGTTCGCCGCAATTCGAGCAAAAGGTTTCATTGAACTCCGGTGAGGAACGCGAAAACCCATTCGTCACATGGCCATTCAGACAGACTTGCGCCACATCGTAGACACTCTGAGAATCTGGGCGGAGATACATAAGTCAATGATTATTCGGGGCAGAGATTCCGAAAGTCAATGCCCGCTCCGCCCACTCTTCGTAGGTCCCCGCTCGCCTTCCCCACTCTCTCCCGCTTTTCAGGCAGCACTCGCCGGTCACCAAAGTTCGCTGCCCTTCGGTAAGGCGACAGCCAGGTCATTTCGACTTATATGTTCTCGGAGTGAGGATTACCCGGCTCATATTATTTCTTTTGCTGGCGGCGCTGGCCCAGGCGACGGTGGTCTCGATCTCAACCACCAGCTTGCCGAAC
>DAIMDJ010000415.1:0-2861 GCA_036725905.1 Terriglobales bacterium | reverse complement strand
CCATCCCGCAGCCGCTGCAGCTCTACGCACTCTCGCTGCCGAAGTTTCCGGCGGCGGAGCACTTCTGGAAGACGTCTCTCTCTGCGAGGAACTTACTCCGGGCTGGGATGATTTTTTCGCGGCTGTCTTCGCGCGGGTCTCAGTGTGCGTCTCGTTGCAGTTCTCCAGATCGTAAATCAACTCCTGCCCGCTCTGATAGCGCTGGTCCGGCACCTTCGCCAGCGCTTTCATGATGAGTTTGCTCAGAGGAGGGCTAATTTTACGATTTACCTGATCCGGCGCCGGTGGGGTCGCTTCTGTGATCTGGCTACATAGCTCATCGGCGCTATTTCCGGCGAATGGTTTCATCTCGGTGACCATCTCGTAGAGAATTGCCCCGAGGCTGAACAAATTGGAGCGGCTATCGAGCGGCTCTCCGCGCACCTGCTCAGGAGACGTGTAGTACAAAATTTCTGGCGTGCTCCCCGGAATCTGGAACGCGAACGTTCCCATGGTCGAAATGCCGAAATCCAGAATCTTTACCGTACCGTCCCAACTGACCATGATTTTGGCCGGCTCCAAACTCCAGTGCACCGCGTTGTGTACGCGGGCGTGATCCAGGCCTTGGCATGTCTGGCGTGCAATGTCCTGCAAATCCCAAATGGAAAATCCTTCTCGTCGAGCCAGCATGGTTCCCACGCTGTTACCCTGCACGTACTCCATCCACGCGCAGAGCTGACCATCAATTTCTGCTGCGCCATAGGCCTGGGCAATGTTAGGGCTATTGAGCGGCTTTGCGCTTTCGACCTCTTCCAGAACGCGCTGCACCAGGCCGGCGGATTGCTCTCCGAATGGCTGTAGGCGCAAGGTCTTCAGCACGACCGTCTGCCCGGTGTCTGGATCACTGGCCTTGTAAACAGATCCCAGTGCCGACTGGGTAATTTCGCTGAGTATCTCGAAACGCCCGATTTGGTTCGACATTGCTTCCTTGCCTCGCCCATGGGCGAGGCTGCCTCCTCACCCGAAATAAGCTGGCTAATGCCTTGGAGAGGATGGATAAAGGATAGCCCGAGGAAGAGAACTCTCGTGAGTTACCGAAGTACCTGACGGAGAAACGATTGCGGATGTTTACGCCGGGGCCAGGTTTGCTACAAATCCCCCCGAATCTCAGTCGCTGAGGTTAGCCAATTTTGCAGCATGTGCCTCACCTTCGCGCCTTCAGGCTTTCGCCGGACTGCATCAAGCACAGAAAATCGTGCCAACATGCCCCGTCCGCAGAAGCCAACCCAGTAGGGAACGTAAATTTCTCCGGGAATCAACTCAGCGGAGAGGCGTAGGTCACGAACACGAAAAAACCCGGTACTGAAAATCAAGCGCCGCACTTTGCCCAGCAAAATCTCTTGTGATCGCTGCTCATCGGGATTTGCCGGAAGGCAGTTGCGCGTTTCCAGAAAGACCACCTCTGCAGGCCCGGGCAACTGCTCGAAATGATAAAGATCGAGCGAGCCACTGACCGCATCCAGACCGAACACGCGTTGATCGATTTTGCCGCGGTTGGAGATTTCCACCTGAAATAGCTGGAAGGGAATGTAGAAGTCGGCCACAGAGCGAAGCGGTCCGAAAACCAGCGCCCGCATGGAATTGAATGCGCCGCGCGAAAATTCCTCTACGGCTGCGTCGCGGCTGACGTTTGGTCTCAAACTGCGGATGCGCGGCATCTACCGAAAATGAATCCAGAGCCCAACCACCGTGGCCACCAAGGCCAGGCTAAATGCAATGTTGATTCTGTGCTCAAGCGCTGTTTCTGCGGGTGGCTTGTAGGTCGCCGATGGTGTCAGGGGCGTGACGTCCATCTTTTCATCTACAGTGGCAAACGTGAGCCCAGCGAGCTTCCGGCGCTCCGGCGCTGGCGTCATCAGGCTTACTCCAACCAGCACTGCGCAGCAGATCACAAACATCAAAATGGCGTAATGCAGGAAATTCATGCCCACCAAACCGCGGAGGAACGCGTTGTCAAATGCGTGCCCGCCGGCAGCGCGGTCCATCAGTTCGAAAATGAAGCGCACCGCGCCCAGCACAAAGCCCGTCAGGAGCGACGTGATCGCCCCTTGGGCATTGAGCCGGGGCCAGAGGATTCCCAAAATAAAGCAGGCCGCGATTGGCGGGCTGATGTAGCCCTGCACGCTTTGCAGGTAAATATAAAGCTGACTGCTAATCAGATGGATGAACGGCACCCAAGCCAATCCCAGAATCACCATAAAGCCGGTCATCACCCGACCGAAGCCCACGAGCTGCAGCTCGGTTGCATCCGGCTTGATCTTCTTATAGAAATCCAGCGTCACAAGAGTGGATGCCGAGTTGAATACCGAACTCATCGCTCCCATCAGCGCGGCCAGCAGCGCGGCAATCATTACTCCGACCAAGCCGGTGGGAAGCAAATTGATGATCATGGTGGGATACGCAATATCGCCGTTTAATACTTCGCCATTGGGGCCAAACTTGAATAAGTCGCGATAGAGCGCGACTGCAATCAGCCCTGGCAAGACCAGCATGAACACCGGCAGGATTTTCAGAAATCCGGCGAAAATGGTTGCTGCCTTGGCATGGCCTTCATCTTTGGCCGAAAGCACACGCTGCACGATCACTTGATCGGTGCACCAGTACCAAATCCCAAGGATGGGTGCACCGAAAAAGATTCCAGTCCAGGGAAAATCCGGGTCGCTCACCGGCTTGATCATATGGAAGTAGCTGGCCGGTACCCCAGCGCGTAGGCCGGCGAATCCTCCGACGCGATGCAGACCTATAGTGGTCAGAATTACCGCGCCAGCAATCAGGATCAGCGTCTGAACCAAGTCGGTGTAGATCACCGCCGCCAACCCGCC
>DAIMDJ010000414.1:1543-2862 GCA_036725905.1 Terriglobales bacterium | reverse complement strand
AACAGAACCCGCGCAAACTCGGCGCGCACGCTCTTCTCGTGGACGTAATCGGCGCAATAGGCATCAGCTTCAGCCGGGGTCAGAGTCAGATTGAAGAATCTCATTGGAACGATCTGGCGGAATTTAGGATCGGCCACACGGACAAACACGCGCACAGACTCCTCGACCTTGCGAATCTTGGTCTCCTCAGTTGCAATCTGCTGTGGCGTGACGGCCGAGCGCATGGACTGAACGTCCATTGCAGGCCGGGTCTGGCGGACGAGCACGGGTTTGGCCGCTGGCCGGCTGGATTTTGCGGGCTGTGGCATCGCAATCGGCTGAGTTAGCCGCCGGATTGGCGGACGGCGCTCCAGAGCGCGCTTGAGCTTGGAAACACGCCGGAATTTGTCCAGAGCTTCTCCGTAATCGATTTTCAACAACTCGGTTTCTTTGAGCGCAGCTACGTGATCTACGGTTACGTCCATGCCATCCACGTTGCCCAGGATGCTGCCGCCCTGTTCCTGCAGCGCTTCGGAAAAATTCTTGATCTCCGCTGCAGCCGCGTGAAAGAGCTCGTCGAACTTCTTGCCGAACACCACGTTGTACGGAGCAATCGTGGCGAGCACGCCGGGATGATAGAAGGAAACATCGAGCGATTGCTTCAGCTCGCGCACCCGGCCGATAATGTCAGAATCCAGCAAGGCGTTCAGGTCATGAAAATTTCGCGCTTCTTCTTGTAACGGATCGAAACGGCGCAGAACTTGCACGTGCTCTTCCGGCAGTTCGGGAACGTCGGTGTCGGCGAGAATCTCAATCAGAGCAATTTCAAACGGCGACAGCGGAAGCGATCCGTCAAGACCGTATCCGCGGCGCTCCCATTGCCCAGGCACGCGAGGATGGCGATAGAGAAACGTTGCAACCAGGTCGGTCTTGTCGCGGTGAACATCGCTGGTATCTTTTTTGCGCACGAAATAGCGCAGCATGGCCTCGGCGATTTCGGGATCGGTTTCAGATGTAAACGCGCGGCGCAACATGGCTGGCGTGATTGCCATGTCAAGCAGCCGCAGCCAGCGGCGCATGGTGGCAAGGGTCAGGTTCACATCGCCATCGGCCTGCTGAAGAGAGACTGCCTCTAGCACGTTTGGCACTGGAACTTCGCCTCCGACAGCGTCTTGCAAGAGCTTCTCGTAGAAGCCCTGGACAGTCGCGAGGATGGCAAGTTCCCACTTCGGATCTTCAACCAAACGCAGCTCCCGGGTCTCTAAATCGTTTCAGTTAGTAAAACCTAAGCTGTATTCCAGCACAAGCATGTTCGGCGGGAGAGGTCACCAAAGTCACAA
>DAIMDJ010000414.1:0-1443 GCA_036725905.1 Terriglobales bacterium | reverse complement strand
TCAATCGAACACGACTGTCTTATTCCCATAAAGCAACACGCGGTTCTCTATGTGCCAGCGCACCGCCCGCGACAGCACTACCTTTTCCAGATCACGGCCTTTTTGCAGCAAGTCGTCAAGAGAGTCGCGATGAGAGATGCGGACGACATCTTGCTCAATGATCGGTCCATCATCGAGAACCTCCGTGACGTAATGGCTGGTAGCGCCAATCAGCTTTACGCCGCGCGCAAACGCCTGGTGGTACGGTTTGGCGCCGATAAAGGCCGGCAAAAATGAGTGATGAATGTTGATGATCCGATGTGGATACCGGTTTACGAAATCATTCGACAGAATCTGCATGTACCGCGCCAGCACAATGAAATCCGGGCTGTGCTGCTTTAATAAGTCCAGAATCTTCTGCTCGGCTTCACATTTGTTGTCCTTTGGAACGGGAACGGTGATGTACGGAATGCAGTAAAACTCCGCGATCGGCTGGTTGTCGGGATGATTGGAGATGATCAGCGGAATATCGCACGCTAGTTCGCCGCTCTTGTGCCGGTAAAGCAAATCCACCAGGCAATGGTCATGCTTGGAAACGAGGATGATCATTCGCGGACGATAGCTCGATTGGGCAAGCCGCCAATTCATTTCAAATTTTTCAGCGATAGGTGAAAAAGGCTTCGAGAATTCTGCGAGATCGATGCTGAAATCTGCCGGATCGAATTCCACCCGCATTTGAAACATTCCGCTGTCGAGATCACCATGCTCATCGGCGTGCAGAATGTTGCCATTGTGCCGGTAGATAAAATCCGCAATCGCGGCAACCACGCCTTTGCGGTCAGGGCAAGTCAGCAGCAGGATGGCGGTGTTCTTCATAAGTAGCGCCGGCCTCTGCCGGCTGTCTGGCGGACGTCCTCGCCCGCCCGTTGCGCCGCGCTACTTCTTCAGATCTTTCAAAATCTCTCGCGCCGCATTCGCTCCCGACCCGCCAGTCAGGCCCGCTCCGGGATGCGTGCCCGAACCGCACAAATACAAATTTCGAATCGGCGTGCGGTATCGTGCCCAATCGAGGAGCGGGCGCATGGTAAAAAACTGATCGAGGGCAAGTTCGCCGTGGAAAATGTGTCCGCCAGTCAGGCCGTAAGTATCTTCCAGATCTTGCGGTGTGATGATCTGGTGCGTGAGGATCAGCTCTGGTAAATTTGGCGCGTATTGCGCCAGAGTCTTAACGACGGTATCGCCCAGCGGCACGCGCTCTGTCTCCCAATCGCTGCCCTTCAGTTTGTACGGAGCGTACTGCATATAAATAGACATCACATGCTGGCCGGTGGGCGCAAGCGAGGGATCGGTGAGCGACGGAATCGTAACTTCCAGATACGGCTGCTTGGAGAAATTGCCGTACTTCGATTCGTCGAATGCGCGTTCGAGATAATCGATCTCCGGCCCAATGTGGATGCGACTTTT
>DAIMDJ010000413.1:0-2864 GCA_036725905.1 Terriglobales bacterium | reverse complement strand
GCTAGCGGCTGCAATCAATGCTGAGGCGGAACGCTTCATATCTATCTGAGTTCTGCAAAACTGCAATCGCGGTGGCGCCGTTGGATTCAGTCCAGAGCGCGCTAACAGCCCCATCCAGTTCGGCTGGGTCGCTGACCGGTATCGGCTCGCGATCGGGAAATTCATAAGCGCGAATGGAATCGTTCGAACTGCTGCCGCTGCGAGTTGCCAATATCTGCCAGCCTGATCCGCAGTTGCTCCGCACAGCAGCGATATCGCTACCCCAACCGAGCTTCCCCGCCCTCTGATCAGTAATGCCGTCGAGCAGATGAAGCTGTCCATCGACGGCAGCGAAGAGCCACAAGGTGTATTTCTCACGCGGGACAGGCGCAGCCGAATAAAATGAAGGCGCCGCAGTTTGCTCTCCAACCCCCGGAGCCAAAGCGCCAGTGAAATAATTCCGCGCAGGCGTGAAGAAAGCATTTAGGGCAAATTGATCCGTTCCCAGCGGCCAGGGATCGTCACTCTCGTAGCAAGTGAGTGCGAGTGGCGGCTTGGCGGTGCTGCGGCAGAATAGGCCGGGCAAAAAGGCATCGAAAAGGTGATCTTTGCGAAGCATCAGCCGACCTCGCAGATCACGCGGCCACGGACGCGAATGACTCACAGGCAAGGATTGCTCCGGCTGCCAGCGCGTGTCCTGCAGCTTATAGATATTGACACCGTTCGCGTCGAGCACAGCCATGTGCGCCGGACTGCCGTCAATGACTGCGACATCGAGTATGCGATCGGGCTGTGACCAGAGCAGCGCCTTGTGAATGACGACCGCAGGCGCATCGTGAGCCGCAGGCTGGGTTTCCGCCCGTGCCAGGGAAACCATCACCACGGCGGATTCATTGGAGCTCTGGTGAATTTCTGCGACCCAGACGTAATTTTGCAGGTCTTCAGAAAACGTGACTTTCACGCTTGCTGCAGCCTGCTCGGCATTCGCGAAGCGCACACCGTGGTTCGCGAGTTCGGTCAGAAGCCCACGGCGAACTTCATCAGTTTGTGCGCGAGTAAGAGACGAGCGATTGGCAAAATCAATGAAGGCTGTTCCCGGTCCGGTTACCGAGGCAATTTTTGCCGCCAGTTGCTCGTCAGCGGAAGCCCAGTTTCCCGCCGCGGCGGAGTAAGTGGCTAACAAGAGAATGATGAACAAGGGACACGCGGCGCGCCCGAAGCGTGATCTCGAACTTGGCATCTGCGGGATGCGCGCATTATAAATCGCACTGTGCCTATCGTTTGCCATAGCGGCCTGTACTCATTAGAGTCATGCCGACGCGCTCTTCCGACACTGCATCAGAACTTGTCATTCCGAGTGAAACGAGGAATCTGCTGTTGATGCATATGCCAGCGCTTGCGTCCGGCGGGCTATCGCAGCTTATTTCTCCGGCGGATCTTGCGCCTCCTCTGCCTGGCTAGTCCGGTTCGCCATGTTCATGCTGCGAAGAACGTCATTGGCGAAGAAAAATTTGCCGTCTGCCGGCACCATCATGATCTGCAATTTATCGGAGAGTTTTTCCGCGACGATTTTGTTGATGAGCAGTGGATTTTGCTTCAGGATCGCCCCTTCTTTGCTCATCCGCTCGGCGTCGGCCGCGGAGGTTACGCGAATGCGGTCAGCTTCGGCTTCGGCCAGCAGCTTGCGGCGCTCGTTCTCTGCTTTGCTGTCGATGACTTTCGCCTGCGCCATGGCTTCCGCATTCTTCACGGTCGCTTCCTTGCGAGCTTCGGCTTCGAGCTTCGACTGCTCAATTTGTTTCTGCTTCAAAGGCAAGGTGTACTGCATGGCGTCGGCTTCGCCCTTAGCTTCTAGAACGCGGACCTGCGCCTGGCCTTCCGCTTGCTTCACCTGCTGAGCTTTTGCTGCTTCGGCTTCGAGCTCAGAGAGCCTCACTTGCTTTTCCTGGATCTCGGTTTGCACACCCATCTGGTCGTTTTCTTGTTCTTTCAACAGCAAGTTCTCCAGCCCTTTTGCATACTCAGGTGGAAGCTGGATGTCGCGCAGCATGACTTCTTTTACGATGATTCCATCGGCAGCGAGTTTCTGTGTAATGGCTCCAGCGGCGCGCTTGCGGACTTCTTCGCGCTTGGCCGCGAAGACATCGCGAACGGTATAGTTCGGAACCAGCTCGCGCCA
Organism: Terriglobales bacterium; assembly: GCA_036725905.1. GTDB lineage: Bacteria > Acidobacteriota > Terriglobia > Terriglobales > Acidobacteriaceae > QIAB01. Next base: position 706 of record DAIMDJ010000413.1, on the reverse strand, counting down.
TGCACTGGCGACAACAGCAGGAACGATTTCTTTCTCTACCGGCTGAGGCAGGTTCGCCTGGATGTAATCGAGATGTTTGGGATCGAGGCGATACCGCACTGTAATCGCCAACCCAAGCGAGAGTCCTTCTTTGGCTTGAACATTTAGTGGCTCGGCTTTCCGAGCAGCGGCCTTCGCATCCTCCGATTCTCCGGTCGTGAACAATTGATCGCGCGTGTCAAACAGCGCCACATTTTCGGCTAATGGGGTTACAAAGTGCGCACCCGGATACAGCGTTCCCGGCAGAGTGCCTTTTGTCTGGCTCACACGCACACCTGCCATCCCGCTAGGGACTACCACGATTCCGGCTGCGATCAACAGCGGTCCCCAGGCAAGAAGCGCCAGCGCCAGACTGGCGCGCCAGCGAATGTGCGGAGCCGCAGTTGGTGCGGCTTCGGGCATCGCTTGTGCCTGGCGATGTCTAATCTCACGGTAGAAGTCGTAAGCGAGAATTCCGGCAGCGATCACCATCATCGCAATGCCGCCCGACGTGAGCAAATATTTCAGGAACAGCATGGGTTCTCCTTTTAGCGCCTCAGCGCACGCGCCCGGATTTGACCGCGACCGCCTGACGGGCAAAGATCAAGCGGAAGACTTTGCCGAAGATCAATTCTTCGACCAGTAATGCGACAGCGAGAGAGAAGGCCATTCCTGCGATGATTGCGAT
>DAIMDJ010000412.1:0-2876 GCA_036725905.1 Terriglobales bacterium | reverse complement strand
TGTGTGGTGCAGCACAAGTTGGGAGCAAAGGGCGCTTGGGGATTCGATCTCTCGGCCGCGTGCTCAGCATTCGTTTACGCGCTGCAAACCGGAGCGCAATTCATCGCAACTGGCGCTCACAAGAAAGTTCTTGTGATTGGCGCGGATGTGATGTCTTCGATAATCGATTACACCGATCGCGCGACCTGCGTAATCTTTGGCGATGGCGCGGGCGCGGTGCTTCTGGAGCCAGCAGAAGACGATTCCGTCGGGCTGATCGACTTCATGCATGAGATCGATGGCTCTGGCGGATGCGCACTCTACATGCCGGGCGGTGGCAGCTTGCACCCTTCAACCCACGAAACCGTGGAAAAAAAGATGCACTACGTTCACCAGGACGGGCAAGCGGTTTTCAAGTACGCAGTGCGCAAGATGGCCGACCTTTGCGAGAAGATTTTGCAGCGCAATGGCATCAAAGGCAGCGATATCGATGCTTTCATTCCGCATCAAGCCAACCGGCGTATCATCACGGCGACAGCGGACCGTCTGAAATTGAAACCGGAGAGTGTGATTATCAACATTGATCGCTACGGCAACACCACCGCAGCCACGATTCCGCTAGCCATGGAGACCGCCCGTGAGGAAGGCAAATTAAAGAAGGGAAGCTTGGTACTGCTGGCGTCCGTGGGGGCGGGGTTTACGACCGGCGTGACACTGCTGCGCTGGGCTTATTGACGTTCCGACGGTTCAGTCCGTTCTAAGCTTCTTACCCGTGCTGCTCTTTTACTTGCTCAAACGGCTTCTGCAAGTATCTCCTGGCCTCTTCCAGCGCTCCTTGCGTGTTGTCATTCGTTTGCAGCGCCTGGCGATACTCGTTAGTCGCGCGCTCGCGTTGCCCAGTGACATCGAAGATTTTGCCAAGCTGGATGTGACTCCATACCTCGGTCCAGCGCGGATCGCCATCGCCGTTTAACGACTCGCGGTACGCATTCGCCGCGGCCTGATAGTTGTGCTGAAGAAAAAACACCTCAGCAATGCGATAATGCGCCAGCGAACTGTTCTTATTCACCTCAAGGGCTTTGTTGAACTCGCTGAGGGCGCCGGAAAAATCTCCTTGCTGGATCAAGCCTTGCCCACGCTGAATCGAAGCGCGCAATTTAATCTCGCTGGAATTCTTCAGAACCCGATCATCGGGATCGATGACGATCCTGCGTGGCTTGCCGAATGTTTCTATTGAGAACGGTGAATCAGTACCGACAACTTCTATTCGCTTCTGTTCGGTCTTGCCGTCCGTGTCGATCTTTAATTCCACCGGCATGCGGAACAGGTCGAGGTCCTGCGAGATTTGCCCCACCACACGGAATCCCTTGCCATTCCCCAACCGGTAAATCGTATATTTGGTTTTGAACTCCGGTGCGCCAGTCGAGTCAAGCCATTGCGAAAAGAACCACGTAAGTTTGTCGCCATAATTCTGCTCGGCGATAGCGCGGAAATCATCCAGCGACGCCGATTTCCCAGCGAACTTAGAGGAGAACGTGCGCATGGTCTGGTCGAATTTCTGATCGCCCTCTACCCAGCGCAGCATGTGCAAAATCATGGCGCCTTTGTCAGTGACCAGTGATTGAAATTCCGGCGAGAAGACATCGAGCTTGCCGATCGTGGAAAGCGGCACGGTGTCATAGGCAAGCGCACCTACAGACATGTCCTTCACCGCCTCTTCTAATCCCGCCTTGCCCGCAGCCTGTTCCACGTAACGAGCTTCGGAGTAGCGCGCAAAACCATCATTCAGCCACCAATCGTCACGTGATCCAGGGCTGACCGAAACACCCCACCATTGATGAGCGATGGTATTCGCCAGCAGACGATAGTTCACTTTCTGCGTGAGACCTCGGCTGGCAATCGCAGCAACTTCCGGCGCCCAAGCCGATGGGACCGTATCATCGGGGATCTCCACTACTCGGAGGGTGGTGGATGGCGCGGGGCCATAGAGCGTCACGTAATACGTGAATTCTTTGACCGCGGTTTCGGCGTAGGCTGCTGCCAAGTCTTTGTGGAGCGGCTTGAGGAACAGGTGCAGGTCAAGTCCCGCTTCGTCGCTCTTAAACTCCTGAAATGCTCCTGCGACGATGGTTCCGGGAAAGCTGGGCTTATCCCAAACGAAGGTGTAGGTCTTGCCGGACACCGCACCGGCGCTGGGCCGCTTGGTGGCAGCAGCATTGCTAATGCTCTGTTTTCCGCTTCCGATCACCGTCATGTGCGCCGGTACGGTGACGTTCATCGTGGCGGTGAAGCGGTTAATCCCGTATGCGTTCACCGGGAACCAGCGGCCAGCGTAGAGCAAGTAGCTCGTATCGTCGTCAATCGAGGCCAGCTTCAGCCCCTGCACGGGACTCTCATCAGCGGAATTGAGCTCTCCCTCGTAATCGAACGTCAAAGTGGTCGCACTGTCCTTCGACAGCCCATTCGGCAACTGCACGCGCACCGTCGAGTCCTGGGTAACGCGCTCGGCGCTGAGCGGCTTGCCGCGCTCATCGAGCACCTTGTTGACCCGCAGACCATTGTGCAACTCAAAAGATGCAATGTTCAGATCCTCCAACGCGGTGAACTTTACCTTCGCCTTGGCGGTGAGTTTGTGGCTGTGTGGAGATAATTCGGCGTCAATCTGGTAATCGTCGACGCGCAGGCGCATCTTCTCCGCCGCCCAAGCCGGAGCCGCAAGCAGGAGAACTAGAAAGATTACACAAGGAACGAGGGCCCGACAGTGGCGCCGAGGTTGAAAGGACATTAAAGGCTTTCTCCTGGAAAGTGCTGCTGCTCCGTAAGATGAAGATTTTGGCCCAAAAGATGCTGCTGCGACAAGTGGCGGACTGTGGCACGCGCACTCTCGCCTGCGAAAC
>DAIMDJ010000411.1:0-2891 GCA_036725905.1 Terriglobales bacterium | reverse complement strand
CGTGCCTGCGAAAGCCGCAATGCTAATGCCCCAGACGATGAATGTGATCCTCACGACCCAGGCGGGCGCTTCGCCTACCCTACGCAGTAGAAATGGCAGAAAATTCCAGGTGGTGATGTGGACGTAGTCCCAATCGTCTTCCATCATGGCGTGGTTGGTGAGGCCCCACTGGTCCATTTTTCCCAATGCGAACGCCACAATATTCTTAAACCGGAGAGCGATTACGAATGTCGGATGACCGCGCGTTTCCATTTGGTAAATCTCGAGCGGCAGCCAAAAAGCGAGCGATGCGATTTGGATACACGCGCTGATAACGATCAAAATAATTCCGAGTATCCAAATCGGTTTCCTGAGTTGCACGCGATACCGCAACAGCAGCGGCACAGAAATGAAGGCCGCCAGTTCGGCTGCAGTGGAAACATAACGATCGCCCCAGGCGAAGTCGCCGCTCCAGACCGTGTATTTGGCATAGAAAGCTATGTAGCCTAGAAGCAACAGGAATGCGGTGACCACATAAGCCTTGATCTGCGGAGAAAATCTCTTCCAGGCAAGAACGGTGACGAGGATTGTAGGCACCAGCAACGGATCAAAAAGAAAGATGGACTTCTCCGCAGTGATGAGCGGGCCAAGGAAGCCTATGCGGAACGGCGTTTCCCAGGGATAGTTGGGAGGAAGTGAAGGGTCCAGTCGGTGATATTCCTGGGCGAAGATCGTAACGTAAGTGTTGGTGAATGATCCGAAGCGATAGAACTGATAGAAGCGATCGATCAAGCCGAAAATCGCGTACACAGGGATCGCAATTTTGATGTAGATTCGAAAGCGCGGCAAGACTGAGGCACCGCGCTGCTCAAACAACAGCGCCAGGAGCAGGAAGACTCCAGAGGCCAGCAGATCCAATCCTGTGGTGAGGCGAGTGAGCAAATTAAGTCCTAGCGCCGCCGAGCCGATCAGAAGAGCGCGGCGGCTGCCGGTGCTCAGCCACTCGAATTGAAATGAAAATCCGACCAGCGTCAGAAGCATGATGTAGTTGTTTTCCATCATGTTCTGCGTGTAATGCAGGTGGGTAGTGCAGAAGAGCAACGCTAGAACGCCTGCTACTGATTGTTTGATGCTGAAGCCGAGCTGGCGCAAAAAGCGCAGAGCAATCAGCGCGGTGAGAACATTCACCAGAATATTCGTGATATAGCTGACCACGATGTTGCGAACCGCGGGATCATTTCCGTTGTAGCGTGCGAAGATTGGTAACCGTTCAATGTAGGTCCCAATGATGTCTGCCGGCAGCAGGAGCAGAGATTGGCCCATGCCATACCAGCTCTGCAGTTTGCCGCCGCGGCCGTGGAGGCCGAATTCGGGGTATTCCTGCGGGAACACGGGTGGCTCGGAGGTCCAAAAGGAATGCGCAACTTGCAGGCGATGCGTGGTATCCGAAGAGCCGAGTTCGCCGGACTGGACCACGAACGCGCCTAGAGCCGCGACGACAGCCAGCAGGAAGACAGGATCGCTTAATCTCCGGCGCAGCACGAGCATTGAATTGTGATGTTAATTCATCCGGTTTCTTTCGTTTCTAGCGGGAAAGCGGGCAACTCACCCCGAATCTGGTAATCCAATGAGTCATGAGTTTGCCAGAAACTAGTTTTCATGCCCCAAGCGGTTTGGAGCGGGTATTCAATCGTATCTACGGATCCTTGGTTGGGCTGGGGCTTGGGTTCTCCTATAACTACCTGCTTGAAGTTCGCGGGCGGAAAAGCGGACGGACTTACTCTACCCCGATTGACTTGCTGGAACTGAACGGGAAGCGTTACCTGGTAGCCCCACGTGGGCGGACGCAATGGGTGCGCAACGCGGAAGCCGCAGGCGAGGTCATGCTGAAAAAGGGAAGAACGCGGCAGAGATTTCGGCTGCGGGCGTTGGCCGACAGCGAGAAGCCGGAAGTGTTGAAGGCGTATTTGGATACTTTCAGGCGCGAAGTGCAGCAGTATTTTCCTGTGAAGGCGGGGGCTCCTGCGGAGGCGTTTCGTGCGGTGGCGGAGCGGTATCCTGCATTTGAGCTTACCCCTCTTTAGGCCTTACTTGATACGGTGGGCGGACGAGGGCGTCCGCCCCTACGTGATTCTTGCTGAGGTCTGAGGTCGAAGCTGAGGTCCCCTATTCCAACACGCTGTCGTCTAACTTCTTCTTGCCCCAGTCGGCGGCAGCTTGGACGAAGGCCATCACCAGGGGATGTGGATCATTTGGCTTGGAGGAAAGCTGCGGCTGGAACAAAGTTGCGATGTAGAAACGGTGTGTGGGCGATTCGATGGCACGAATTTCTCCGTTGGAACCACGAGCCACCACGGGGAATCCGGCTTCCATCGCCGCCCATTCGTATTCCGGATTGACTTCGAAGTTGCAGAAGAACTCTTCGGTAACGATGTCCTGTGTGTAAAAAGAATGCAGATAAGAACCAGGGCGCAGACGAATTTCCGGAATCGCGCCGGATAATTTCGGGCCTTTATTGCTGCTGTCGGGCACGGCGCAAGCCACTGGATAAATAATGATGTTTTTTGATCCAGAATTGTTCTCGGCGCTATCGGCGTCCTTGATACCGAGCACGTTGCGCGCGCATTCAATCAGCGCGTACTGAAATCCTCCACACGTTCCTAGGAAGGGCCAGTCACGGCGGCGGGCGAACTCAATGCCCTTCAGCATGCCCTCGAAACTCTTATAGGGGCTGCCGGGCGCGGCCCAGATGCCGTCGAAGGATTCGAGCATTTTTTGTGCGTTACTTTCGAGAATCGAAGGAGTCGGAATCCATTTTCCCTCGACTGCTATTTGCAGCTTCGCGGAGGCGTGCTGCAGCGACTTCTCAATCGCGGGAAGATTGGGGGCCTTCGGCTGAAAGTCGCCCAGGA
>DAIMDJ010000410.1:0-2901 GCA_036725905.1 Terriglobales bacterium | reverse complement strand
GAGGAGATAGGATCAACATGAAACGTTTTACCCTATTCGCTGTTTTGGGTTTCTGTCTGGCTGTGCCCTCGTTGGTGATGGCCCAGTCTGAATACAACCACGCAGAGGTGGGAGTATTCGCGGATTACTTCCGTTTCAGCACGCCTAACCCCAACATCAACTTCGTAGGAGTCGGTGGCCGCATCGCCGCTAACGTACACCCCAATATCCAGTTGGAAGCGGAGATGAACTACGACTTCAGACGCAACGTGACGAACACGTTCGACAATGGAATCAGCACGAGTTTCGTCACCACCCGGGTTCGCCCGTTAACGGGATTATTCGGGCCGAAATTCCAGGCTGGGAGCTCCGGACCGTTCCGCGCCTTTGTTACCGGGAAGTTGGGCTTCATAAACTTCAGCAATCAGGCTGAATTTTCCACCCAAGTCAGTAACGTGACCGTGGGTAATACCCACGTGGCCTTCTACCCGGGCGGCGGTATCGAAGGATTTTGGGGCCCAATTGGCTTGCGCCTGGAGGCCGGCGACGAGATCTACCTCGCCAATGGCGCTCATAATAATCTGAGAGTCACTTTTGGTCCCACGTTCCGTTTCTAGCGGATCGAATAGCATGGGACGGAAGCGGCGGTCCGCCTGGGCTGCCGCTTTAATTTTTTGAAGTGAAAGTTATCCGGCGCTCTGGTTACGTGGTAAAGTGATGGCCTTGCCGCGGGAAGAGCTTGTCCTGCACCGACTTCAAGGAGTCTATATGGCCCCCATCTACGATCTTGTGAAAGACCGCCGGGTCTATTCCATCGACGCCGATCGCACCGTGCTCGAGGGCGCGCGCTACATGATGGAGCACAACATCGGCGCTCTGCCGGTGCTGCGCAACGGCGAACTGGCTGGCATTTTCTCCGAGCGCGACATCATGAATCGCGTGGTGGCTGTGGGACGGCTACCGGGAACCACGCAGATCTCCGAAGTCATGACTCCTAACCCGAAAACCGTTCCGCCCGATGAGAGCATAGAAGACTGCCTGTTCCTGATGCGTGAATTCGGCTTCCGCCACGTGCTGATCGCAGACGGCAAACAGCTAAAAGGCTTGGCTTCCTTGCGGGACATTTTGCTGCGCTATATTTCCCAGCAGGAATCTGAAAAGCGCCGCATGGCGGTGTAGCGCATCGCGGGGCGTCCGCGCCAATCGAATGTTGTGCTAAGCGGCGCCGGTAGCTGTTGCAGTCAAATTTTCGCCTTTCGACGCCCAGCTTACCTGCTCAACTCGCCCGACCACGAAGATCCACGCCAGGCCGCCAAGCATTAGCACGGCTGCAGTGATTGCCAGCGGAGCCGCAAAGCTGCTGGTCCGATCCACTACGAATCCCGTGAGAGCAGGGGCGACCACGCCGGCAAAGTTTGCGAAACCATTTTGCAGGCCGGCCCATCGTCCAGCCGCGTGCGGACCGGCGAGGGTCTGTGTGAATGCGAAAATACCCGAACCGACCATTCCGCAACCTACACCAGCGGCCATAAGCCACGGCAGATATATTTGAGGGCCCGCCGCGAAACCAACCATTGCGACACATGCGATGGTGTATCCGATTGCCATCACGGTTTTGCGTACCAGAGTAGGTGTATAGCCCTTCCGGATCCACACATCCGAAAGCAGGCCAGTCGCAATCGCCGATACAGCATCTACCAGGTAGTAAATGCTTGCAGTCCTCGCCATGCTTTGCATTGAAAGATGACGCTCGCGCACCAGATAGAAAGGAAGCCACGTCAGCATGAAATACAGCAGGTAGTTGGCACTAAAATGGCCTGCGCATACGCCCCAAAATGAACGCTGCCGCAAAATATCTGCAAAGCCGCCAGTCCCGGCAGCCGAACCGGCCGGCTCTCTGCCACGCGGCATCCATCTTATCCATGCAGGCAGCCACAGCAGACTAATCAGCCCGATTCCGATGAACACCGGCCGCCAGCCATACCTTGCCATTACAATTCCAGCGCCGAAAGTGCCCACTGCGTTCCCACACCTAAACGCCGACGCGATGACACCATTGGCAAATCCTCGGTGGTATTCCGGGAGATGCCGCGCCAGGATTTTCGAGCACGACGGGAATGCTACGGATTCTCCGATGCCGAGCAGCAAACGCATCGCTAGCAGGATTGTGAACCCTCGCACGATGCCGGTTGTTGCCGTCGCAAGTGACCACAGCAGGTACCCGGCCGCGATGATCAAATTCACGTCAAAGCGATCGACCAGCCAGCCGCTGACAAACTGCATCGCGGTGTAGCTCCAAAAAAATGCGGAGAGCAGAATTCCTAGTTGCGAGGCAGACATGCCCAATTCGTCTTTTAGCAGAGGGGCTGCAATCGAGAGATTGCCGCGATCAACATAGTTGATCAGAAGGCAGATGGCGAGCAGCGCAAGCACAGGAGTGAAAGTCCCTAAACTCCGCGCATCATCCGTGGGCTGAGCCATAGCAAAACGTCCGGGGTATTCTGCATCGGATCGATGGCATTTACAAGCAGCTAGGGGCAGTTGCTTATGACGCCGAAATCAAGGCATCTCTATGATCCTGAATGCTAGGGCCTCTTCCGCAAAATCAAATCGCCCTGGCTCGGTGGCAGCTTAAAAGGGAACTCCAGCACCCGATCGTCAAGTGGTATGCGGAGCACGAACTCCTCGGGGTTCTTCCAGTCTCCAATCCATTTGTCTTGCGCGCTGAAGAACACCCAACCATCGGCCTCGGACTTGGCCTGATCCAATTTCACCGGAAGCAAACTATGCGTGCTCAAGAATTCCTGCCATTCGGCAGTCTCTTTTTCGAAATGTTCGAGCTTAGTTTGCAACTCGTCTTTCTTTTCAGGATGCTTCCGAATCTCGCGTTCAGTTTGATGGCTGAGCTCATCGGCATCGCTT
>DAIMDJ010000409.1:0-2905 GCA_036725905.1 Terriglobales bacterium | reverse complement strand
CGCGGTGGCATTATCAGGATCGGTGCTCAGAACCTTGCGGAACATTTCTTCCGCCTGATCGTACTTTTTCTGGCGCTCATACATTGAACCACGGAGGAAGTAAACGTACTGCTTGTCCTCGGGCTTGCTGGAGACCTGCTCGGCCTTGTCGAGAGATTCTTGCGCGTCTGGCCAGCGCTTCAGACGGCTGTACATCTGCGCCAGAGTGATATAGACCTCGCGATCCTCCGGCTTGCCCTTGAGCAGAGCTTTTACCTGCTGCAAACCGGCCTCGGCCTGGCCCATGTCGGCGAGCTGCGACGCGTAGACCATCTTTAGGCCACGATCGTTCGGCAGCTTTTGCACCGCTTCTTTAGCGGTGTCGGTCGCCTGCTGCCACTGCCGGGCTTCGCGATAGGTATCAATGATCTGCTGGTAGCCGCGCTCGGCGTTCTCATCGCCCAACGTCAACATTTTGCGGAAAGTCTCAATCGCAAGCTGGCTGTTGTTGTTGTCGCGATAGACGCTGCCTAGCAGCTCCAGAAAAACTGAGCGATTGTTCTTCTCCGCCTGAGTGTAGTTGTTGTCCGGCTTCTCGGTTTTCTTCAGCAGGTCTTGCAAGATCTGAGCGGCATCGTCGTAGCGCCCCTGCGCCTGATATACCCGCGCCAGGTTGTAGGGAACATCAATCGAATCCGGCACCATGGACTGAGCTTTTTTCAAATTCTCCAGGGCCAGATCAAATTTCCCGCTACGGCGATAGATCTCCGCGATGCGAACGTAGGTTTGCGCATCTTCAGGATTGGCGTCGGCAATAACTTTGTATTGTTCGAGAGCGGCCTCGGACTGGCCATCGTTCATCAGGTTTTCCGCCAGGCCGCGAATGGCATCGAGGTTGTCACGGTCGAGGGCGATGGCCTTTCGGTACGCGTCAATGGCTTTTTTGTATTCCTTCTGCTGCTCGTAGGTGTATCCGAGTACGGAATAAAGCTTTGCCGAACGCGAAGCATCCGGAACGGCACTCAAAACCTGCGCAGCCCGAGTCGAGTCTCCTTCCTCGGTGTAAAGCAAAGCCAGTGTGGTGACCGCTTCTTCGGAATCCGGCTGCAACTTGAGGGCGGTCTTGAACTCGCTCTCCGCCTTCTGCAAATCATTGTTGACCTTATAAAGGCGGCCGAGGAGCAGATGATCGTCCACGCTGTCAGGCTCAATCTTGATGATCTGCTCGTATTGCTCGATAGCCAGCTTCAGTACATTCTGGGAGCCATTGCCGGACTGGATATCGCCAAGAGAGCGTAAATAGATGCGGCCCAGCAGCTTATGAGCCTCAAGATTATTGGGATCGCGCTTGAGGATGTCCTGAGCTTCCATAACAGCATCACGGATGCGCCCGGTTTTCGCATAGAGCTCTGCGAGGCCGGCGGTCAGGTACTCGGAGGTGGGATCAGCGTCGATGGCCTGGCGGTATTCCTCAATGGCCTTGTTGGCCAATTCGGTGCGCCCGTACATCGCGACCTGCTCTTCGTACATATGGGCCAGCGCGTAGTGGTAATAGGCAGAGGCCTTGTCCACCTTGCGGGGAGCGGCTTGCGCGGGCTTAGTGTCAGACGCCGGCTTCGATTCAGCGGCTTTGGGTTCAGAAGATGCCGGAGCTTGCTGTGCGACGCAAGCGCTGGCCAATAAGAGCAAAAAAAGAGGACGGAGAGAAATTTTCATCAAGAACCTTCGGCTTCCCGAAACCATAGCGATTGGATGCCGAACCGCTGCTGGCGGGTGCTTTCCATATTGTAACCTTTACAGACCTTTGCAGAGGAAAAACGCAGGCTAGGAACCGGGGGAAATAATGATCGGAGGTACAGGGACTGGCGGGAACCACGGCGGTCCTTTACTGCAATGCCGAAAAGGAGTCCCTCCGGTCCCGAGTGTGCGTTTTTTCGATGTACGCGGGGGCGTAACTCCCGGCGCCGACAGGAAAGGCCGCGCTCCATCGCCGCGATTTTCGCAACAAAACGATACCAGTTTGCGTATCACCACCGGGGGCGGCGCGGGCAGGCTTACGTTCACCCGGATGGCGCGTCCAAGCAACGATGGTTTTCCGCGATCTCATGGGCGATGTGCTTCGTACCCTGTGGGTACACAAGCTTCGTACGTTCCTGACGATGTTCGGGATTGCCTGGGGAATCGTCTCAATTGTGCTGATGGTCGCCGCGGGCGAGGGGCTACGAAAAGGGCAAGAAGAGCAAGCGCGAACCTTCGGCAAAGACGTAATGATCGTTTTTCATGGCCGCACTAGTATGCAGGCCGGGGGACTACGTGCGGGCCGCCTGGTGCAGTGGCAGGATTCAGACATTGCGCTTGTAGGGGCAGATTCATCGGATTGCGAGTACGTGATCCCTGAGCTGGAGCAGGACACAGTTCGCGCGCATAGCAACTTCAACAACGCGGCGTTCACTGTGACCGGCTCGTATCCGCCGTTTGCCTACATTCGCAGCCTCGCGGTGGGCAATGGCCGCTTCTACGATTGGGCGGACGTGCACGAGGCGCGTCGTGTCGCATTCGTCGGCACCGATGCCGCCAAGCAGCTATTCCCCGGTCGCAATCCGCTCGGCGAGTCTCTTTATTTGAACGACTTTCCTTACACCGTGGTTGGCGTGATGACCACTAAGAAACAGGACTCCAGCTACGATGGATGGGACGTGAACAAAGTGTTCATCCCCTTTACCGCGATGCGCCGTGATTTCCCAGACAAGCCGCCTGGCACGCCCACGACATTCGATCATTTCCTGGTCACTCCCAAGTCGGTTGAACAACATGAGGCCTGCAAGCACGAAATTCGTGCGGCACTCGGCAAGCTGCACAGCTTCGATGCTGGCGACAAGGAGGTCTGTCCGATCTGGGATACGGTGCAGGAAGCCAAAGCTTTTCG
>DAIMDJ010000408.1:0-2914 GCA_036725905.1 Terriglobales bacterium | reverse complement strand
CGGAGACACGCTTACATGCAAGTTTAGCATGGGTAAAACTTCTGCTTGGCTCTGCGGAACACCCAACGTCAGCTCCGCATTAAAACATCTCGTTCGGGCCTCCGGGTGCAGAGGGCGGCAGTGGAGGAAGCGGTCCCACGTCAGGACCCGCGCCGGGTGGTAGTGCCTTGCGATAAAAAATTCTGTCACCAAAAGCACCGCCTTCACCGCGAACAGACTTTAACTGCCTCCATTGATCGAGCGAGAGGACCTTACGCAAATCCAGGTTCATCAAAGTAAATTCGCGTTCCAGCTTCCCGCGCGCCGCAAGCACCTGATCCACCTGCGCTTCAACTTGGCCATCGTTGGGTACGTCAGCATCTAGCAAGGTCTGCAACTTCAGATCCTGCTTCTCCATCTCGGCACCATAGTCAATCAGCTTGACCTTATGCTCGTAGAAAATCTGGTCAAGCTGGCTTATCTGACCATCATTGAGCTGGAGCTTCTTTGCAATCTCCGAGTTTTGCCACCATTTTCCCAATTCACCCCGGAAAACGACGGTCATCTTTGCGCCCGGCGGCGCAGGTTTCGTCGCCTTTGTGACTTGGGCGTGCACGTTCGCCGAAATGACGGTAAGTACTAATCCAACCATATGGCTAATCTTCATGACTCAACCCCTTTTTGCGAATCGTGGAAGCGGAACTTGCCTGGACCATTTCTCGTGTAAGCAGCGCAGCCGGTTGCAGCGAGGGCAATGCCTCGCTCTGAACCACACGTTCCACAGTCATGAGGAGCTCCTGATCGGAATCGACTCGTGCCTGGGAGATCACGGGTTCTCGAGTGCCGGAACTAAGCATCAAACCGGCAATAGCGATCATGGCTGCTGCAGCAGACCAGGCAAATACGAGCGCGTGCGGCGATTTACGCTCTTCCCCGGCATTAATGCGAGACCAAACTTCGGCTCGCTGTTTCTCCCAAAATTCGTCTGCCTGCTGGGAAGCTGTGCGCGACCATTCAGACAAAGCTTCGATCTCCAGCCGCAGCGACTGTTCGTCACTGGCGAGCGCCAGGTCCGTGAGCTCTTCATTTGTTAAATGGCGAATTATCTCCATTGCCTCTCCTTCATCTCGCGCAACTTTCCTGTCGCGCGTGCGAGTTGCGCTTTTACCGTACCCACTTTGACGTCGAGGACATCTGCAATTTGGGCCAGCGACATCTCTTCAGCGAATCGCAGCAAGAATACCGAACGCTGCTGGGTGGGCAGCGATGACACAGCACTCAAAATGGATTGCAGCTGTTCACGCGCGAGCAATACCCGTTCCGGCGAGGGCTGCGGGGTCGCAAATTCGCGAGGCTCGTCGTTTGTTGAACGATCCTCCAGCCCCACCAACTTCTTCCAGAATGACGTGCGCCGGTTCTTGCCGTGATCTCGCACCAAGTTGACGGCAATTCGCAGCAGCCAGGTCTCGATCCTGCACTCCCCGCGAAAGCTGGCCCGCTTTTTGTAAGCGCGCAAAAAGCATTCTTGGGTTAGCGTGTCAGCGATATCATCATCTCGTACCAACAGAAAGATGACGCGATGCACGCGGCGCTGATGCTGCCGCATCAGTTGGTCGAAGCTGCTGGCCGAGATCTCCTCTCGTTCACGCGGAACAGCCGGATTCAAAGTTGCGGTCAGCGCCGTCTCCACTTTGCTCCTCTTGTGCTGTCAATATGGACGAGTTTACGAGCGCCGGGTTTACAACCGGCATCAAAATGCTTAAGGCCCTTGTTGTGGGCTTTGTGTTCACAGCTATTGCTTTCTTGTCCCCAAGAAGAAGTGGAAATCGGACAACACCTTCGCATTACTGGCGGTGCGCTTAGACACTGGCTTGTCGCGCAGCTCCAAGACTCAGCTGCTGTTGGTCTTCTGTGGCTGCTCGGCCTCTACCTCTTGAAAGTGCCGTGGGCTCCGTTGTGGGCTGTGCTTGCGGCGCTTTTGCAATTCGTCCCTCACCTCGGGCCGCCGCTTGGTCTGATCGGTCCAGTTCTTTCCGCCGCCCTTCACTCGAAAGACTGGCTGCATCCGATATACGTCCTAATTCTCTATGCTGCTGTTGCCGTGTTGGATGGGTTGCTGCTCCAGCCCTACATCATGCGAAGAACCGCGAAAGTGCCGATCTGGGCTTCAATTCTTACTCCGATTGTGCTCGGGTTTGTCATCCCATTCTGGGGCGTGCTGCTGGCGCCGCCGCTGCTCGCGGTGCTATTCGCGTATCGCAGCTTCCTAAGAGACTCGCGCTCCTGACGCCATCTTACAGCCCCGGTCCTTCGGGATAAGCCGGTAAATCTGGCGGAGGCGGCGGCAGCTTCTTTGGGTGCTCCTGAATTGCTTTCATTACCAGCTCAAGTGCCTTGTCTAGCTGCGGATCTTTACCGCTCACAACCTGTTCAGGCCTGTTCTCGACCACAATATCGGGCTGCACTCCCCGGTTTTCAATTATCCACTTGCTGTCTAGTCCATAGCGCGCAAATTCTGGGCGGGTGATGTAACCTCCATCGATTAGTGGGATGTTGCCGCGAATTCCGCGAACGCCACCCCAGGTGCGCTCTCCAATGAGCGGCCCGAGTTTGTAATACTTGAAGAAGTAGCTGAACAGATCGCCGTCGGAAGCGGCGTAATGATTGGTGATGCACACCATCGAACCGTTGAACACAGTGGGAGGAACAGTGCCCGGCTCCCAATTGCGCGCTCTATCCATGCCAGCGAGAATCCGCCTCAGGCGTTCGAAAATGAGCTGATCCACGAAGCCGCCGCCGTTGTAGCGTACATCGATAATCAGGCCTTCTTTGCGGATTTGCGGAAAGAATTGCTTAACAAAAGCATTCAGGCCGCTGTCGCCCATATCGGGCAAGTAGACGTATCCCACCCGCCCATTCGTGGCAGCCTCGACTT
>DAIMDJ010000407.1:1349-2966 GCA_036725905.1 Terriglobales bacterium | reverse complement strand
CAGTGATCTCGAATACACGTCCGCTCCGGATGACGTGGCTCCCGATCTGAATTGTGGTGTTCACCGGTCTCGTGCGCTGAATGTTCGCGACATGAAGATACACAGAGTCGCCACGACGACTCGCGACCACATCGAGGCCGTCGGGCAAGGCACGCACTTTGATCGCGTGACTGCCGATGTGGTGGCGATACAGTTGCATCACGCGGGCCACCGGCTGGAGATAAGCGCGGTTATTGCCCTTCGGCGTCGGAATGATCACCGCATTGTTCTGCCACCGTGTGCCGCAAAAGTCCGCGGCCGTGGCAATTTTCAGCACATCACCGTGCCGCTGATGGTTGTTGAGGATACGCGCGTAGGACACACCGGCCGCCCACGTAGCGAGCACGCCGCCTCGATCGCGGCCGGGAATCACAAAGTGGCATTCCGTCAGCGCCAGCGGAATGTTCCGCGCACCCAGGTTGTCGCGAATGCTGCGAAGCTTGGCGTCGTTCAGCTGCCACGCCTTCATCAACTGCTCCCAGGTCGCATCCGGGTCGCGCCGATACAGCTCGCCCTGCAGCACCGGCTGGCGCGGCGAATCGGGATTGAACATGTGATGGAACGCGAGATATTGAACATGTTCGCCCGCCACCTCGCCCATACGCGCCGCCCAACCGCTGTCGCCCCAGGCGATCAATTGAATCGTTGGATCAACTGCGCGCATGGTTCTTGCAAACTCGACGGTCTTGCGTGCCGCGGTTTCGAGGTCGAAGCCATTCTTGTCGTAGGACGTCTCGTTACCGATCTGCCAGTGCCGGACAGTCAAAGGAGCCGCGTTTCCGTGAGCCTTCCGGTCGGCATTCCCCGGATCATTGCAATACGCCACCCATTCGGTGGCTTCCTTCGCGTCGGCCGTGCGCACGCTGCCCTTGACCTTCATGTACTCCTTGCGGCCGTCCGACTCGAAGTTGATGCAGATCAGCGGCTCCGCGCCAGCTCGTCGACACAGATCGACGAATTCGCCGGTGCCCACCTGGTTCGATTCGATTCCGCCCCAAAGCAGGTTGAGCATGGAGGGGCGCGTGTCGCGCGGCCCGACGCCTTCTCGCCACCGATAAAAATCGGAAAAGATCCCTCCCCAGCGCATCATCGGCGGCCCGAGCTCGCGTGTGATCTCCACGACGTCCTCGCGCCATTGATCGAGTAGATGATCCCATGCCGCCTCGACTGAGCCATCCGTTGCGCCCAAAGGTTCCATGAACTGCATGTAGAGATAGGGCGACAATTCGAACAACGGCTTCGGATCCACCAGGATGGAGCCAGCGTCTTGTCTACGGGCTTCGATCTGCGCGGGCTCGGCGGCGCGAAGCGCTCCAGCAGTTGCGATACCGGCCGCGGCCAAGGTGGATTCTTTGAGGAATGTTCTTCGTTTCACGGTTGCATCTTGACCGTCAGCCAGCGGAGCCCCTCGAGCATCCCGAGGATGCAAAGTTTCTGAAGTATCCCACGCGTAGCGCCCGCTGCGCCAGCCGCTTCGCCCAAACGCCGCAGGGTTGAGCGAACCGACCAACTCCCGGATGGTTGGCAAATGGGAAACTGGAATCTAGCCGATAACTTCAGGTTTGCCGTCATCCGGGA
>DAIMDJ010000407.1:0-1249 GCA_036725905.1 Terriglobales bacterium | reverse complement strand
GGCAAATGGGAAACTGGAATCTAGCCGATAACTTCAGGTTTGCCGTCATCCGGGAATGGTCTCAGTTGGCGCTTTTTTCGCGCTGCAATTGGGCCTTGAGGGGAGTCACGGTTTTGTAGCAAATTAAAGCGTCATAGGAGTCGGCCCAGTAGATCAGATTAGCCTGAAGGGCGGAACGTTTGTCTGGGGGAATCTGATGCAGCAGAGGGCGCAGGAAGCGAAGATCGAAGATCGTAGCCGAGTACTTCGCCCTTTCAGCGAGCAGAGCAAACGCGAGCTCGTCCTGTCGCTCGTCTGCGTCATAGGTCTTCCCGGCCACGGTTTGCTGACCTCCCGCACCAAAAGCGCCAACATTGAATGCCTTTTCCCCCTCCTCCAAAGCAAACTCCGCTATGAAGTTGCCCAGTGTCGATATGCCCCGGGCGTCATAGCCTCGATGTAAATGATTCCGTCCGAAACGAAGCAGCACTTTTCCGGAAGTTCCCGCTTTTGAGCTAAGACGAAAGTGTTTCAGGAATTGCTCTTTCATGACCCGCTCGCGTTCATTTTGAGCAATCATCTTTGTGTCTGCTCCGAGGCGGTTTTTCTCCACCTCCAGGGTCTCGACAAAGCTTTTGCGAAGAGACACGTCGTTCGATACTGTATCCACGTCGGCTTTGCTCTGTTCCGCCAGATTGAGCAGATCGGGCGCCATTTTTCTGTTGTAGCCGTCCTTCGTGAGTTCCCGCATCCGTTTCAAATTGCGGTCATCGGGATTCAGCGAGGCCAGTTCACGGATCAGCAACTGCGGCTGTGTCTCCTCTATGTCGCAACCCCAAATGACGCCCTCGTTTGAATCAGCAAACATATGAGCATCGCTTACCTCTTCCTTGGTCCAAAGCCCTTTAACTGCTGGGCCCTTTCCCACAGGAGCGAATTCGAGCTGGTGAGCGGCCCAAGGACTGACTTCCGCTGCAATATGCCGGTACCCCTGCTTCCACATCACTGGCCAAAGCATCCGGAGGAGCTTGGGAATTTCATTGTCCCCATGCACTTCTCCCAATAAGAAGAAGTCGTTCTTGCTGGCTTCATCGAGAAGAAACTTTAGCCCATCCGTTTCCAGGTCCTGCTGATGGTCCGTTAGAGCAGTTAGTATGGGATTGTCGCCCTGTGGAACCTGCGGGACGATGGGTGTCGCGACTACGACAAGGCTCAGGCAAAGAATCAACCATGAGGGGCGCCGGCACATATATCTTCCAATACGCTTCAT
>DAIMDJ010000406.1:0-2991 GCA_036725905.1 Terriglobales bacterium | reverse complement strand
CGGGCCAGCCATAAAACTTCTTTACCAGCCGAACTTCCTCTTCCCCAAGCGGCTCGCCGTGGGCTTCATTCGTATCCTGCTTGTGTGGAGACCCGTAGCCGATATGGCTATTCACGATGATCAGCGTGGGCCGGTCTTTGGTTTGCAGAAAATTGATGCAGGCATCTGAAAACGAGTTGAGATCGTTAGCGTCGTTTACGTGAGTGACGTTCCAGCCATATCCGAGAAACCGTTCGGCGACGTCTTCAGTGAACGAAACGTCAGCAGGACCGTCGAGCGTCACGCGATTGTTGTCGTAGATCCAGCACAGGTTGGGCAGCTTCAAATGTCCGGCGAGAGATGCCGCCTCGGCGCCTACGCCTTCCATCATGTCGCCATCGCCGCACATGGCATAGATGTTGTAATTGAAAATCTCAAAGCCGGGGCGGTTGTAGTGAGCTGCCAGCCAGTTCGCAGCGATGGCCATTCCCACGCTGTTTCCCACGCCTTGGCCGAGCGGTCCGGTTGTGGTCTCGATGCCCGCGGCAATTCGGTATTCAGGGTGCCCAGGAGTGCGGCTATCGATTTGGCGAAACCTCTTAATATCGTCTAGCGTGATCGCGTAATCACCGAGCCGCTCGTATTCTGGGTTGATGCCCCGGACTTGCGCGAGATACAGCGTGGCGTACAGCAGCATAGAGGCATGGCCATTGGAGAGAACGAAGCGGTCGCGATTGGGCCACACCGGATCTGCGGGGTCGTAACGCAAAAAGTTCTGCCACAAACAATACGTCACAGGCGCCAGCGCCATAGGAGCGCCCGGATGTCCGGAGTTGGCCTGTTGCACGGCATCCATAGCCAGCGTGCGGATGGTGTTGATGCATAACGTCTCCAGTTGCTTGCTGGTCAACGTCTGTTCGCTCGTCACCATGGGGAAGTCCTTTCAGTTATGAACAGATGTGGGCGGCGGGAAGCTAGTTCTCCAGAACCTTGGGACTACATGCAGTTTATCAATTTATCGGGAGTCCTGCTGCTTGCGCCAGAACTGACTCATTTGTATGGATGACGCCAGCGGCGCGAGGATTCACCTGAACAAAATTTGTGATGAGGAAAAACGCGGTTAACGCTTCAGCTGCGCCAGGTAACCGTGCTCGCTGCGGTAGCCCTTAGTCGTGCTTTCGACAAATCTCAGGAAATGGCGAAGGCTTTCGCGTTCGTTGGCTTCGAGATCGGCGAATCTGACGCGAACACCGAAAGATGGAGTGCTCCGCGTAACCACTCCATTCAGGATAATGCCTTTGATCCAGAGCTTTCCGTTTGCCAGCCACAAACCGATTTCCACGCTGGCGCGGGCCGGAACCGGAGTTGCAGTTTCGACGAAACAACCGCCCATGCTGGTATTCGCCAGGTTGCCCCAGATCGGGTCGGCGGAACCATCCACGCGCAGCTCCACTGCAACGAAACACTTCAGTCGAGGATAGCGCCGCCGATCCTCCCAGGTAGGAGCGGGAGTGAAGATATCAGGTTCAAACGGTGGCGAGGCCGATGGGCTGGTCGCGGCTGGAGGCGCTGGTTCGGGAGCTTGTTTAGCGGTGTCGCTGCTTGCTGTCGCGTGCTCTGCTCGTTCCTCCGCACCTTTATCGCTTGCGTTGTCGCCAGTCTTGATTTTGCGCATGGCAGCCAGCAGCGCCTGGTCACGTTTTTCCGGCACAGCTTCGCGATAGGTCTGCAGGAGTTCACCCAGATGGCTTATCAGATCGGGATCCGTAAGAAGTTGGGTCCAATCCGCGCCCGTTGCAGGTTTGGGGTTACTCATAGAAGAGACACACGCCCCCGGATACTTGTTTACCCTAAGGAATTAAGAGTGAAGCAGGATCTTTCTGAGGACAAGATGACTCTAGTTACTCTCGTAAGTAACCATCAGAAGATTACCGACGAGCCTGAGGGCCACTAACGGCTCAGGAGGGGCATTCCAGAATCGACGGAGCGGCGCAGCGCGAGACCAATATAACGAGCCTGCCCGGCGGTCCAGAATAGAGCTGCAATAGTTTCCGAAACGATTCTGGGCGCTGGCTTGCTGCCTCACACTACAACGTTGATTTGAATGCCGCTGGCCTGAGGTGGTTGACTCCCACCATTGTTTAAATTGAGGATAATTTCCGCCAAAGAGTTCCCGTTTCCACTACCATTCGCAAAGTTAAAGGCGATCTCTGGCGTGGAGCCGCCGAGGTTAAGAACGACTTCCGGGTTGGGCGGGTTCGTGGCATTCGCGCCTGCAGTGTTGTTAATGTCAATCGTGAGCTCTGGCCCGGAGCCGCCAGAATTCCCGCCAGCCAGATTCAGAACAACTTCAGGAGTCGATCCGCTCGAACTGCTGTTTGCACCCAGGTTGATGACAATCTCCGGAGTGGACGCAGCAGGCACGCTGCCGCTACCCGACGTTGGCGCCGGGGTTGGCGTGGGGGCTGGAGCAGGTGTCGGGGCGGGTGCGCTGCTGCCGCCTGTACCAGACGCGGGCGTGCTGTTGGCCTGGGATTGGATGAGATTCAGAATAATCTCTTCGACGTGAGGCTGGACTTGCGCGGGCGGACGCCCTCCGAAGTTAATCTTCTGAATAGCCTGCTGCAAAGTTGCATAAGCCTGCTGCGCCGCCACGGCGTCCCCAGTCTTGAGCGCTTGGCCCACAGCGAGGAAGTCATTCTCCAGCGTGGAGTTCTTGAATGGCTTGTAACCATTGGTATTCTGGCCCAGAGCTGCGAGCGCGTCATACACGTGCTGCGCTTTGGTCAGGTCGCCTGAGTTTATTGCCCGCCCTAGTTCCACGACATCGAGACGACGCTGAAAAAAGAAAGCTTGGTTAACGGACTGAAAGGGTAAGTTGCTGGCGATTCCGGCTACGGGCATGGATCCTCTCCTGGAGATTTGTTATCGGCGGAAGCGTGGATCTGATCCGCGATACATCACACTTAATCGGCAAAGAGGTTTGCAGCTTTAGCTATTCGAAAGAAAAGT
>DAIMDJ010000405.1:1627-2998 GCA_036725905.1 Terriglobales bacterium | reverse complement strand
CTCCGTGCCGGAAGCCATGTCTGAGCCTGCACGCAAGCAGATGCATGCTTCGGTGCTGCGGACTCTGTGTTGATCAGGCGCGCGTGTATCAAGGGCATCAGTGACGGCACTCCGAAAAGCCAGCCGTGAGGTCATCTCACTCCTCCTGCAGCAGCCTACCCAGGGTTGTTTTGTGTTTCTCGGATTTTTCCTTCTTGCGATCGGGGACTACACGTGATCCCGGAGGTGCCCCAATCCGCTCGCGCGCCATTGCCTTTACGGTCTGCACAGCGCTAAATCTCTTCTTCTTTCTCTTGGGCATTTCGCTCATCTTGCCATAGCTTGCGATCATTAAAGCTGTAATAATTGATTTTGGGCCAACGGCTATCGGTCATCGGCTAACAACTGCTTATGGATGAGCGCGAATTTTTTGACGAGAGGCCAGACAAAAAGCCAGCTACGCTGAACTGTCCTCATTGTCATCAATCCGCTGAATATGAAATCAATTGGCTGGTGCGCACTAAAAAGCGCCAGCTTTCCGGCCGCGCCGACGAACGCGACCGCGCCCGCTTCGCCAAAGCTCGTTCCTACATGCTTCGCAGGGACGACATGATGGCCTGCAAGAACATGCGCTGCAGGAAGCGATTTGAAATTTCCGGTGTTCAGTCGGTGGTTTTTACGGACTAGCGTTCAACACTGAGCCACGAGCTTCGGGAAAGATCTGACACCCGTGCTCCCGGAATACCTTCGCTGAAGCTGAGTGCTGAATGCCGGACGCTAATTTATACTTACCCGTTTGCTCCCCGGAGATCGCGCCTTGAAAATCCTGGTCTGCATGAAGCAGGTTCCGCAGAAAGATGCGCCACTAAAGCTCAGCGAAGCGCGCACCTGGATTCGCGAAGATGTTTCTTACGAAGTGAACGAGCCGGACGCTTACGCGCTCGAAGAAGCTCTCCGCCAGAAGGAGAAGCACAGTGGCGAAGTGGTGGTCATTACCGCCGGTCCGGCCCGGGCGCAGCAGGTGCTGCGCGAGGCGCTGGCAAAGGGCGCTGATCGTGCCATCCATCTGGAAGATAGCGCCTTTGTGGGACTCGATGCGTTCAATACCGCTCGTGCCTTTGCCTCGGCAATCAAAGACGAAAAGTTCGATCTAATCTTCACCGGATTGCAATCTGATGATTATGGCTATGCGCAGACTGGCGTGATGCTGGCGGAACTGCTCGGCTGGCCGCACGCCACAATTATCATGCAGATCGAGAAGACTGACAGCGGAATCAAAGTGAAGCGCGAGCTTGAAGCCGGATACTTTCAATTTGTCGATATGCCGCTGCCCGCCGTGCTCACGATTCAATCGGGGATCAACAAATTGCGATACGCGACGCTGATCGGCAT
>DAIMDJ010000405.1:0-1527 GCA_036725905.1 Terriglobales bacterium | reverse complement strand
AACCGTGTCTCGTGGGAAACGCTAACCGCGGGACAGGCACTCGCTGCCGAAACCGGCTGGCCACTTGAGGCGGCGATTGTTGGCAGCGGCGTTGGGAGCCTTGCGAATGAAGTAGCAAGCAAGAAAGTTGGAAAAGTTTACGACATCGAATCGGCGAAACTCGAACCTTATACTCCAGACGCGTTCGCTGCCGGGCTGAAGCAATTCCTCGAATCGATGCAGCCGAAGCTGGTGCTCATGCCGCATACCTATCAAGTGCGCGACTTCGCTCCCAAGCTGACCACGGCAATGGGGCGCACCGTGATCAGCGACTGCATTGGCTATAAGAAAGACGGCAATAAGCTGGTTTTTACCCGCCAGATGTTCCAGGGCAAACTGGCCGCCGATGTGAGCTTTACATGTGATCCGCCTTGGTTCGTGACTTTTCAGAACGGGGCATTTCGCGGGGATAACGTCGAAGCGGGCGCGAGTGCCGCACCGGTGGAAACCATCAACGTGGAGATTGGCGACAACATCATTCGCAATAAACCGCACGAGGTCTTCAAGGAAGCCAAGCAGGCGGTTGATCTTACGCAGGCTGAAATAATCGTCGCGGTCGGGCGTGGTATTAAAGAACAGAAGAATATCGAGATTGCCAAGCGGCTCGCGGAAGCTCTGGGTGGAGAGATTGCTGCATCGCGCCCCATCTGCGACTCGGGATGGTTGCCGATGGACCGCCAGATCGGGTCTTCGGGTCAGACGGTTGCGCCCAAGCTTTATTTAGCCCTCGGGATCAGCGGAGCGATTCAGCATATTGTGGGGATGAAGGGCGCGCGCACCATTATCGCGGTCAACAAGGATTCGGAAGCGCCGATTTTCGAGATCGCAGATTACGCCGTCGTAGGAAATCTATTCGATGTGGTGCCGCCGCTGATTGAGGAGATTAAGAAGGCTAAAGCAGGAGCGTAGAATCAGCCACGGATCCACACGGATCATCAATGATTATCCGTGAGAGTCGGTGTGAATCTGCGGCCTTTCTCGTATGCTGGTTTTTCGGACGCCATTGCAAGGAATCGACCGACCGCAGATGCCTGCCGACATCGTCATCGTTGGCGGCGGGCCTGCCGGTATGGCCTGCGCACTGCGGCTTTCGCAGCTTATCGATGGGCACAACGCCAAGAACCCTGATTCGCAGCTTAGTAAAGAAATCTATGTTCTTGAGAAATCGCGTGAGATCGGCCAGCACTGTCTTTCCGGCGCGCTGCTTGATCCGCGGTCTATGCGCGAACTGCTTCCCGGTTTCGAAAAGGAAGCTCCGCTCGATGCTGAAGTGAGCAAAGAAGCAGTCTACTTTCTTACTGAAAAAGGCAAGTTCAAGTTTCCCATCACGCCGCCTCCTTTGCGAGATCACGGCAATTACGTCATTTCGCTGAATCGCTTTGTGAAATGGCTGGGAAGCAAAGTAGAACAGACTGGAATCACGATCTTCACTGGCTTTGCAGGCTCCGAACTGCTGCTCGATGGTGATCGCGTTAGCGGAGTTCGCAC
>DAIMDJ010000404.1:0-3000 GCA_036725905.1 Terriglobales bacterium | reverse complement strand
TGAGCGCATCGGGTGAAATCAAGCCTAAGACCTACGTCAACATCGGCGCCAACGCTTTCGGAAAAATCACCAAGCTGTACGTGAAGGAAGGCGACCGGGTAAAGAAAGGGCAATTGCTGGCGCAACTGGAAAACGTGCAGTCGTCGGCCGATGTGAGCGCGACTCGGGCGTCTCTGCAAGCGGCGCGGACAGACGCGGTTGCAGCCGAGGCCGCTCTCAATACGGCATTGGCAGACCTGAACCGGGCGAAATCTGATTACGAACGCGAGCAACTTGATTGGAATCGGGCGAAAGGACTTTATAAAGAAGCTTTGATCGCCAAATCTGAGTACGACAGCCGCCATGCGGCGTGGCAGACCGCAGACGCGGGACTGGCGCAGGCGCAAGCGCGAGTGGCGCAGGCTAAGGCACAAAAAGATTCTGCTGAACGTCACATCGCGCAGATGAGTGCTAATCTGACACACGCTTCTGACGTGCTCCAGAAGACAACCTACGCAGCGCCGTTTGATGGCATGATTACCAACCTGCCCGTACGCGAAGGCGAAACCGTAGTCATTGGAATCCAGAATTCGCCGGGTAGCACGCTGATGACGATTGCCGATATGTCCGTGATCACCGCCGAAGTTAAGGTCGACGAAACTGACATTGTGAACGTCACGATGGGACAGCCGGCAGAGGTTTCGATCGACGCGATCCCGAAGAAAACTTTTAAGGCTGTGGTCACAGAAATTGGGAATAACGCGATTGTGCGCTCGACGGGTGTTTCGACTTCGCAGCAGACATCGGCGAGTCAGGAAGCGAAGGATTTCAAAGTTGTGGTGACCTTGCAGGATCCGCCGGAGGATCTGCGGCCGGGACTTTCTGCGACGGCAAAAATCACGACGGCGACTCGCAGCCAGGCGCTGACAATTCCGATTCAGGCATTGACGATTCGACGGCAGGCGGACCTGGAAAGCAAGACCGAGAACGGCGCTGTGCAAGCCGCTGGACCGCAGAACGCGGCATCCAAGCAGAAAGATAAAGATAAAGAAGAAATTCAGGGTGTGTTTGTAATTCGCAACGGCAAGGCCGAATATGTGCCCATTGTTGCTGGGATCACAGGAACCACGGATATTGAGATCCTCAAAGGGCTGAGAGAAGGGGACGAGATCGTGACCGGGAGTTACAAAGTTCTGCGCACGATGCGTCCAGGAGCGAGCGTGAAAGTCGATAACAAGGCGCCGAAGAAGGAAGATGAGAGTTAGATATTGGACGTCGGACGTCAGACTTCGGCATTCGAATGCTCTCAGGTTATGAGTCGATTTCTGGGCTGAAGTCCGAGGTCTGATGCCTGGGTTACTAACGGCTGGGGTTACAGCGCGTCCAATGATGAGCGGTCAGGATCGGAGCTGATTGGTGGCCCGAGAAGACCAGGAGAGGAAAATGGCAACCGCAGAAGTAATCAGCATTGCTCAACCCGCAGTGTCGGCAGCGCCGGAATCGTGCATGATCTGTACCGAAGACCTGTGGAAGACCTACGATATGGGATCGGAGCAGCAGGTGCAGGCGCTGCGCGGGGTGAACCTGCGCATCCAGCGCAATGAGTATGTCGCGATCATGGGTCCTTCGGGATCGGGAAAATCAACCTTAATGAACCTGATCGGCTGCCTGGATTCGCCCAGCAAAGGCAATTACTGGCTCAACGGACAACTGGTCAGCGAGTTGGATGATGATGAGCTGGCGCGCATTCGCAATCGAGAAATTGGATTCGTGTTTCAGACATTCAATCTGCTGGCGCGAGCGACTGCGCTGCACAACGTCGAACTGCCTCTGATTTACGCGGGCATGCCGGCCGAGGAGCGGGCCCAGCGGGCGCGAGAAGCTTTGACCTCGGTGGGCATGGAACCCCGCATGCATCACAAGCCCAACGAGCTTTCCGGCGGCCAACGCCAGAGAGTGGCGATTGCGCGAGCGCTGGTGAATCGGCCATCGATTATTCTGGCCGATGAGCCAACCGGCAACTTGGACTCGCAAACCGGGAACGAGATCATGGCCCTGATGGACCGGCTGCATGCGCAGGGAAACACCATCGTCCTGGTCACGCACGAGCACGACATCGCGGAGTACGCGCATCGCGTGATTCATATTAAGGATGGAGTGGTGGAGAGGGACGAGCGGAAGAGCGGCCGGTAGTCGTTGGTTTCGTTAGTCGTTGGTATTTGAGCGATTTGCAACTATCTATTTCTCATTGAGTATGCCAAGTTTTCGGAGTAAGTCCTCGGTTGTGTACCACTCAATTCCGGAACCCTCGAAATCCTTATCGTTCGACCATACTGGAACTTGAAACTGGAGGGCAAGGGCCAGAATATCAACGTCATCGGGATCACGACCACCGATTCGACGTTTGGCTTCAGAGAGACTCCTTTGGTAGGCCTCAGGTTCTATGAGGGTCACGGGCAGGCTGGCGAGCGCCAGGAGCAGTATGTCCTCAGGGAGACGCTTTCTTCGTGCCAGGACCGGCGCGTATTCCTGGACTTCAGCAAAGGTCACTTGCGGAGTGAGCAGTTCTTCAATCTGAGGATTGTTCATAACGAGCCGCGCTCGACCTCCGAGAAGAGATGCCAGAAGAACATTAGCGTCGGCGGCGAGTCTCACGACGGCCCTTCCGCCAGTTTCCGAAGTCTGCCAAGACTTCCCTTTCCGAAATTCCCCGGCGTTTGATTTGCCGCGCGATCTCAGTGGTCAACATGGCAAAGAGCTCATGCTTGAGTTCCACCGGCAATGAACTCTTTTGTAAAGGAAAAAAAATGCCCGCCAGCCGGCCTCGGCGGGTGACCAGAATGGGATCCTTGGACCGAAGCAGGCCCGTGGCTTTGTCGCGAAATTCCCGTACTGTGCTGATACGCATGTGGTCACCTGTGTGACCATTTTAACATGCGCACTCAACTTGCCGTGAAGAATGGTTAGCACCCTCGGAATGACAAATTCTTGGAAATGCCCTCCGGCGCTTACGGATTAGGA
>DAIMDJ010000403.1:0-3001 GCA_036725905.1 Terriglobales bacterium | reverse complement strand
AATGATGGGTCCGGTGCTGAGGAATCTGGCATGGTGTAGGCTACGCAGAACAGTGCTCGCTTAGCGGCCGCATCTTTGATGCAGAAGTTGTTACCACTCCGCGGCAGCACCACCCCTCTTTTTCGCGAGCCGCGTTCCAGATACGTTCCAGCTCGGCGCAATTTCTGCGTTTTTCGCTTTTTGAGCGTCTCGAAGAATCGTAAGCGTCAATCGCAGGCCGTCTTGACGAGCTTCAGTTGTCTATGCTGCGCGGCGTGAGCTACCAGTGAGCTCCGCGGCGAGATTCCAAGGCAGGAGTTCCTCGATGCGGTTGATGGGATGATCGGCGATGCGCGAGAGCACCTCGCGCAAGTACGCTTCAGGGTTCAGACCGTTGAGTTTTGCTGTTCCGATCAGCCCATAGATCGCCGCTGCGCGTTCACCTCCGGCATCCGATCCAGCGAATAAATAGTTTTTTCTGCCCAAAACGACGGCGCGCAACGAGCGTTCCGCGGCATTATTGTCGATCTCCAGGTGGCCATCGTTACAGAAGCGCATCAACTCATCCCACCGTTTCAGCGCATAGCGAATCGCCTTCGTGGTATCAGATTTTGTCGATAGCTTGCCCAAGGTCTCTTCGAACCACTGCTTCAGCGATTCCAGCAACGGCCGGCTGCGCGCGTTCCGTATCTCCCGCCGTTCCTCGGCGGAACGTCCTCGGATCTCTTCCTCGATGGTATACAGAGCCGCGATCCGCTCCAGCGCTTCTTTCGCTACGGCAGACTTGTGAGCCTCGTACAGATCGTAAAACGACCTACGAACGTGCGCCATGCATGCCGCTTCTTTCACTCGCCCATCTTCATAGACGGCATCGTATCCTGCGTAACCATCCGCCTGCAGCGTGCCCGTGAACTTGCTCAAGTGGGCTTTCGGATGTTCGCCCTTGCGATCCGGCGTGTAGGCGAACCACACTGCCGGCGGGGTCCGATCTCCCCAGGGCCGGTCGTCCCTCACGTAGGTCCACAACCGTCCCGTTTTGGTTTTGCCATTGCCCGGTGCCAGCACCGGCACGGGCGTGTCGTCAGCGTGCAGCTTCTCAGCGCTCATCACGTGACGTCGCAACGCCTCTACTAATGGTTCCAGTAATCGGCTGCATCCCCCCACCCACTCCGCCATGGTCGAGCGATCCAGCTCCACCCCTTCTCGCGCATAGATTTCCGACTGCCGATACAACGGCAAATGATCACAATATTTTGAAACCAACACATGGGCCAGAAGTCCCGGGCCTGCCATCCCGCGCTCGATGGGACGGCTCGGTGCTTCCGCCTGCACGATCTTGTCACCGCACGCACAGGCCAACTTCGGCCGAACCTGCCGGATCACTTTGAAATGTTCCGGTACATACTCCAGCATTTCCGAAACATCTTCACCGAGTTGTTTCAGCTTTCCGCCGCAGTCTGGGCATACTTCCTGCTTCGGCAGAACCCTGTGCGTCTCACGCGGCAGATGCGCCGGCAACGGCTGCCGCGCACGTTTCGCCGCTCGATTCACGACCGACACAGCCATCGGGGCAGGGGAAGCAGCTAGCTGTTGCGCGCGGCTCGCTTCCAGTTCGTCTAGCTTCAACTCCAACTGTTCAATCTGCCAGTCCAGCTTCTCCGACTTGCGCCCGAACTGCATCCGCCGCAGCTTGGCGATCAGCAGCTTCAGCCGCTCGATCTCTTCGTCTCGCGAGGCAAGTTGTGCCTCTTTGCGAAGGAGTTGTTCGTCTTTGGAAAGGAGTTGTTCGTCCTTGGAAAGAATTTGCGCGTGCTGTGCGATGATCAAGGCCTTCAATGCTTCGTGGTTCAGCGTGTCGAGATCGGGAAGGGCCGCGCGCTCACTCATCGTGCGCGCAGTATGCCAAGCAACGAAATTCCTGGCAAATCAATTGTTGA
Organism: Terriglobales bacterium; assembly: GCA_036725905.1. Taxonomy (GTDB): domain Bacteria; phylum Acidobacteriota; class Terriglobia; order Terriglobales; family Acidobacteriaceae; genus QIAB01. The sequence continues at coordinate 1,085 of DAIMDJ010000403.1, read as the reverse complement.
TAATTTTTGTTTACACCGCCAGCTGCGGCGCCTGCGTGCGCACCGGCCGCCGCCAATCGATCCCTTCGAGCAACATCGCAAGTTGTGCCGGTGTCAGTGACACCGTCCCGCTCGTCGCTTGCGGCCAGATAAATCTTCCTCGCTCCAATCTCTTGGCGAACAGACACAACCCGTCACCATCGAACCACAGAACTTTGATCAGATCACCGCGTCTCCCACGAAAGAGAAACACTTGGCCCGAAAATGGATTCTCTTGCAGCGCCGTCTGCACTATCCCGCTTAGTCCCACAAAACCGCGACGCATGTCTGTCACGCCTGCCACAATCCAGATACGCGTTCCCGCCGCCAGCCCGATCATCGCGCTAAATACTCCAACACCGTGTGCAGCGAAGTCTGATCGGCAATCCCGACAATGCGAACCGTCCCCTTGGGTAGTTCAATCTGAATCGTGCCGCTCGCTGCCGATGCGTTTCTCCTTCGCGCAGTTTCTCTGACCCCCTCTACCACGCGCACCGCCAGCAAACCAGGCGTTTCCCGATTTGCAGGTTCGAGCTGCCCCTGCAGATACAGCCGTCGCCAGCCAAACAGTTGGTTGGCATTCACTCCATGCACTCGCGCCACCCGCGCTAGCGATGCACCGGGCTCCAGCGCCTCCTCGACGATTCGACGCTTCTCCTCCACGGTGCGAAATCGCCGACGCTCTCTACCCCTCAACTGAATGGATTGCGTGGAAGTGTCCATGATTCTCCTTTGTGGACACGATCATTGTGTCCACAAAGGTCATCATTCATGCCTACCCACACTTCGTCCAGACGGTCGCGCTTTGACGCTTACGACAAGCCAACTGCTGATAACGCACTTACCGGAGAAATGTTCCAGGGTTGCCGAAGGCCCGATCTAGGAAGCTACCCTCGCCAGGATCGTTACCTGGCCGCTGAATCGAAATCTCGAAGAATTTTCCGGCAACCAAATGGGGATCTGGAGGCCAGCCGACCGGTGTGTTCTGACTTAATGCCGATTGGCCTCAGTGAGCGCAAGCACAGCGTAGGCCGTGGCCGCTTCGTTCATGAAGAGCGCGGTGCTTG
>DAIMDJ010000402.1:1809-3005 GCA_036725905.1 Terriglobales bacterium | reverse complement strand
AAGCCGCCCAACCAACACGTCATCTCGCAGGCTAATGACGAGAAACGCTGTCTGGAGGAACAGTTTCTGCGCAAGACCGGCGGCCGTGAGCGCCTCGCCACCATCCGCTCGGAGATGCATCAGGCGATGGAAAACGGCGCGGGCATTTATCGCAATCAAAGTTCGCTCGAGAAAGCATCCGACAAGCTGCGTGAGCTTAGAGAGCGATTCCACGACATCAAACTGGAGGACCGCAGCCTTACGTTCAACACTGAGTTGCTGGCAGCATTGGAGCTCGGCTTCATGCTCGATGTGGGCTCCGCCATCGTGGAGTCCGCGCTGCATCGCACCGAGTCGCGCGGAGCGCACCAACGCACTGACTACCCTGCTCGCGATGACAGAAATTTTTTGGCTCATACTCTGATTTTCCGCAACCCAGACGGCAGCACCCGGGTGGAACAAGCAGCCGTTGTCATCACTCGCTGGCCGCCCGGGGAGCGCGTTTACGGAGTGCAATCTGAGGTGAAAGAAGTCGCAGCGAGGTAGGACATGGCTGAAACCATCAGCTTGGAAGTTCTTCGCTATTCGCCGGAACACGACGCCGAGCCTAGCTTTCAGCGCTACGACGTACCCGTGCACAAGGACTGGGTGGTGCTCGATGCCTTGAATTACATCAAGGACAAGGTGGATGGCTCACTCACCTTTCGCTGGTCCTGCCGCATGGGTATTTGTGGAAGCTGCGGGATGATGGTGAACGGCGAGCCCAAACTGACCTGCGCCACCTTCCTTTCTGACTACGCTCGGGACGGAAGACCGGTGCGGGTGCAGCCGTTGCGCTATTTTCCCGTGATCCGGGACCTGGTGGTCGAAATCACTGACTTCATGAGCAAGCTGCAAAGCGTCAAGCCCTGGCTCATTCGCGGAGACGAAAAGCCGGTTTCCGAAGGCGAATACCTCCAGACTCCGGACCAACTCGATCGCTACAAGCAGTTCAGCATGTGCATCAATTGCCTGTTGTGTTACGCCGCCTGTCCGGTATATGGTCTCGATCCGGTATTCATTGGCCCAGCGGCGATCGCGCTCGCGCAGCGCTACAACATGGACTCGCGTGACGAGGGCGCGCATGAGCGCATGGACGTGCTGGCCCAGCATGAGGGAATCTGGGGATGCACGTTCGTGGGAGAGTGCACCCAGGTTTGTCCCAAGCACGTGGACCC
>DAIMDJ010000402.1:0-1709 GCA_036725905.1 Terriglobales bacterium | reverse complement strand
CCGCCAGATACACCGAGTACCATCCGCGCTGGTATCGCACGCATGTCTCCACCTGGTGGTGGTTGGCACGATGGCCTTACCTGAAATTTATTTTGCGGGAGATCAGCAGCGTTTTCGTCGCCTGGTTTGTGGTGGTTCTTCTGCTGCAAATCCGAGCGCTGTCGCACGGACCCGATGCATATGCCAGGTTCGAGCATTGGCTGCAAAATCCGGGCATCGTGTTGTTGAACCTAATTGCCCTGTTCTTTGTGGTTTTTCATGCCATAACCTGGTTCAACCTGACGCCACGCGCAATGGTCGTGCGCTTGCGCGGCAAGCGTGTGCCGGACCGTTGGATTGTGAGCGCAAATTATGCCGCATGGGCGGCAGTTTCGTTGGTGGTGGCCTGGTTTCTCGTGAGGTCATAGATGGTGAAGCACTCGAATGAGCCGGTTCTGTGGTCGTTGTTCAGCGCGGGCGGTGTCTTTGCCGCTTTCGTCATACCGGTGCACCTTTTCCTCCTCGGGCTTGCGTTTCCCCTGGGATGGATTCCCGCTCCTGGTTACCAATATTTGCATGCGCTGGTCACGCTGCCGCTCACCAGGATTTATCTGTTTGCACTGTGTTTCCTGGCGCTGTTTCACTGGGCGCATCGCTTTCGCTACACGCTGTACGATGGGCTGCAGATCAAGCACCTGAATGAACTGATTTTCGTTTGTTGCTACGGCGGAGCAATTTTCGGAACTGCATTGGCAGGTTACCTGTTGTGGAATTTTCATTGAATGTCCGCGATTTCTCGCTTACGAGATGTTTTGGAAGCGCATACTTTCACAAGAGCCAAAAACGCTGGTTGTCGCAGAAGCGGGCAGGGCAAGCAGACGTGGGAAGGGCACGACTTTAATCGTGCCGATGAGCGCTTTATTTTTGTCATTCCGAGGCGGCTTTAGCCGCCGAGGAATCTGCTTTTCTGAATTTTCCCGTAACGCCTGAAGGCAGGAACAGTCAAGGAGGGCCTATGGAATTCAAATTGAAAACGATTTCTCCGGAAGGTATCGAGGCCGCTCTATCCAAAGTCGAGCTGTATCGCTTCCTCAATGAGCCAGAGGAAGCGGAATCCATTTGCCAGGACGTGCTGGCTGTGGAACCGGGCCATCAACTGGCGCTCCGCTTCTTAGGTCTGGCAATCACGGACCAGTTCACAGGCAGCACATCAGACCGCTACGCCGAGGTAGAGAACGCATTCCAGCAACTGACAGATCATTATGAAAAGCTGTACTATACGGGACTTTTGCACGAGCGGCGCGCGAAAGCGCAGCTCCGGGCCGGACGTCCGCCTCATACACTGCTGGTTCTGCTGGAAGAAGCTATGCATTCCTATGAAGAGGCGGAAATGATTCGTCCCACTGGAAATGACGACGCCATCTTGCGATGGAATCGCTGTGCCCGCTTAATTCACGCCTACGCTGAATCAGACTGGCACCGCGAAGTCGAGCTATTCGAGATGGGAGACACCGCGCCTTAATTTGCGGGATCATTTGCACGTCATTTGTAAACACATGTGGGGCTATTGCGCGGGTTATTTTCGTCCCCAACTTCTTTCGGCGAGCATCGCCGTAACTCGCCGATGAATGTCGTCGCGAATCACGCGAACCGCTTCCAGCGATTGTCCCTTGGGATCGGCGACAGGCCAGTCCTCCCTTTCGATTCCTGGAATGATGGGGCAGGCCTCA
>DAIMDJ010000401.1:0-3006 GCA_036725905.1 Terriglobales bacterium | reverse complement strand
GGACCGCATCGCAGCCACGGCCCGCCGCGCCGGTCGTAATCCTATGGAAATCGCGCTCATGGCGGTCACTAAGACGCATCCTCCAGAGCGCATTCGAGAAGCGTATGCAGCCGGATTACGTCTTTTTGGAGAAAATCGCGTGCAGGAGTTCGCGAGCAAAGCGGACAAATTGCGCGATCTAGAAGCCGCCGAATGGCACATGATCGGCCATCTGCAATCCAACAAGGCGGCAAGCGCGGCCGAGCTGTTTTCCGCAATCGACTCGGTCGATTCCTTGAAACTCGCCGAAAAATTGAATGCGTCAGCGCAGAAGCTCGCCAAGAAATTGGCGGTTTTAATTGAGATCAACGTCGGAGGCGAAGCTGCAAAGAGTGGAGTGGCGCCCGGCTCGCGCGAGCTCGAAGCAATTCTGCAAGCGGCACCTTCCATCACCAATCTCCAGTTTCGCGGCCTGATGACAATTCCGCCCTTCACGGAAAATCCCGAAGGCGCACGCCCCTACTTTTGCCAGCTTCATGCGCTGCGAGATAAGATTGCCGCTCAGAAATTTCCGGCCATCCACATGGATGTGCTTTCCATGGGCATGTCACACGATTTCGAAGTTGCCATTGAAGAAGGATCAACCTGCGTTCGCATTGGGACAGCAATTTTTGGGGAAAGAGCAACCAAATAACCACAGAGGGCACAGAGGAACACAGAGGATTCCTAATTATTCATGCTTGTAATCCTCTCTGAACCTCTGTGCCCTCTGTGGTAATACATTTTTTATGGTCACCATCCACGACACCCCATCCGGCGCTACCTTCGCCGTCAAAGTTCATCCTCGCGCTAAGAGGAACGCCATCACCGGCGAGGTTGGCGATGCGCTCAAGCTCTCACTCACCGCTCCTCCAATCGAAGGCCGCGCCAATGAGGCCTGCGTCGAATTTCTCGCAAAACTTTTGAAGCTTCCGCGCTCCTCCGTTACCATAGCGTCCGGCCAGAATAGCCCCAGAAAAGTAATTCGGGTCGTTGGACTTTCCGCCGAGGAAATTAGAAGGCGAATAGGAATGTAAACACGGGCCAGGGCTGCCCGCGCGCCGCGCCAGGAGCTACGTTTGACTTTTTCCGACCGCTTCCACGAGATTCGCACCGGCTTTGAGCGCCCGTTCTGGGTGGCGAATATCAGCGAACTTTTCGAGCGGCTTTCCTATTACGCCGCTTTTGCCTCGCTTGCGCGCTATCTTCACGAGACGCTGAACTTCGGAGTCAAGCAAGCTGGCAGCCTCACTGGATTATTCGGCGGGCTGGTCTGGTTTCTCGCAGCCTTCGGAGGAACTCTCGCCGACCGCCTGGGATTCCGCCGATCTCTTTCACTGGCTTATTTCATTCTGAGTTGCTCTTACTTTCTCCTTGGATCGCTAGGAGCGCCATGGCTGGCTCCTGTGCGCAATGCCATGCCGCTGGGCGTGCTGGTCACGATTGTGTTGATGCTCCCTGCGCTCGGCATCGCTCTGGTTAAGCCGTGCGTGGTCGGAACCACAGCGCGTGCCTCCAAGGAAAACGTCCGGTCGATCGGCTACTCCATTTACTACACGCTGGTGAATATCGGCGGCGCTGCCGGACCTTATGTCGCCTCCTGGGTGCACCAGCACATCAGTGTGGAAAATGTGTTTCGCGTCGCCGCGCTCAGCGTGTTTGCCATGTTCTTCGCCGTACTGCTTCTTTTCAAAGAACCACGCCGCTCCGATGAGGCACAAACCGTCAACCTCGCCCAGGCAGCAAAGAATTTCGTAACCGTCATCTCCAATCCGCGTTTCATGATTTTCCTCCTGATCTTCTCCGGTTATTGGATTGTCTACTGGCAGGAATTCATCATTCTTCCGCTCTACATTCACGATTACATCAATCCGAAAACCGATACCGAATTAATCCTGGTCACTGGCCCCCTAACGGTAATTTCGCTGCAAATGCTGGTCAGCTTTTTGACCCAGCGCATCCCCGCGTTCAGCGCAATCACTCTGGGGACGCTGATCTCCGGGCTGGCATGGGTCATTTTGATCATTCATCCGACTGTTCCGATGGCGATCCTCACGCTGTTTACGGTTTCACTTGGCGAGATCACGCAGTCCCCACGCTACTACGAATATATTTCGCGGCTCGCACCGTCTGGCCAGCAGGGCACGTACATGGGATTTGCGTTTCTGCCTATCGGAATCGGCTCGCTGATCGGCGGCTGGTTTGGCGGCGTGCTCATCCATCACTTCGGCGAGGTCACTCATCAGCCCAGCCGCATTTGGTGCGCCGTGACGGCCGTGGGAGTGGCTAGTGCGGCGCTTTTGTGGATTTACGATAGAGTCATGACGTCGAAAAGCAATCTCCCGGTGCGAGCCGGCTCGGTGTCGGAATAAAGCTCGTTCCAAAGAAAACTATGTCCCAACTTGCCCTGCTCGGCGGACCTAAGACCAAGCGCAAACCTTTTCCCGCATGGCCGCAGTACGACGAAAACGAACGCCGAGCTCTCAACGAAGTTCTGGAAAGTCGTCTCTGGTGGCGGACTGAAGGAGCGAAGACACTGGAATTCGAGCGCGCATTCGCCCGCTATCACGGGGCGAAGCATGGGATCGCAGTCACGAACGGCACGGCCGCGCTAGAGGTCGTAATGGCCGCGCTGAAAATCGGTCCCGGCGATGAAGTTATTGTTCCCGACTCGACTTTCGTCGCGACCGCGACCGCAGTGCTGTTTGCAGGCGCCATGCCCGTCATGGTGGACGTCCTGCCCGAGACGGATTGCATTGATCCCGATCTAGTTGAATCGGCCATTACTCCTCGCACGAAGGCCATTATTGCCGTACATTTGGGCGGGCATCCTGCTGACGTTGATCGTCTGTGCAAAATTTCTGCGCGGCATAGTATTCCCCTAGTCGAAGACTGTGCGCACGCGCACAGCAGCGAGTGGCGCGGACGTCGCGTGGGCACGTTCGGCGTTGCAGGCACGTTTAGTTTTCAAGCCAGCAAGCTGATGAC
>DAIMDJ010000400.1:0-3014 GCA_036725905.1 Terriglobales bacterium | reverse complement strand
CTGGTGAGATCACCGATCCCGACGCATCCGTCCAGCTCGAAAATCCTGCCTGCGGAGACATCTTGAAGCTGACGCTGCGAATCACGGATGGCCGCATCGCGGAAATTCGCTTTCTGGCCAAGGGATGCGTCCCTGCCATGGCCTGCGGCTCGCTGCTGACGGAGCTTGTGCAGGGGAGAACTGTGAAAGAAGCGAGCAAACTGCGCAGGGAAGAGTTGGTACAAGCGATCGGTGGCCTGCCGGAAGCTTCGTCTCATGCCGGCCACCTCGCCATCGACGCGCTGGCAGCAGCGCTGAAGGAAGTCAAGGGTTAGCCACTGATTTGGGGGATCGACACGGATTCAAGCAAGAAACCGTATCCGTGAAGCTCCGTGCAAATCCGTGGCTAATTATCTTTGATTTCCGCCCGCACCGAATCTGGAAAATAAATCGGCCAGCGCCGTTCGCTCGCGATCTTCTGCAATTGCGGTGTCGGATTTATCACGAACGGCCGCCGTGCAATCCCGAGCATTGCCGCATCCCAGATTGAGTTTCCAAAGGCTGCGTCCGGGGCGCGGCGAATCGCTTGATGAATGGCCCTCGATTTTCCCTCGCCGGTAGGTATACGAATCAGTTGGTCCGTGATCTTGCCATCTACGATCCGTGCTGCTGCCGCCAGAATCTTCTCTTCCGGAATGCCAAAATGCCGCATCCCCGCCCGGATCACCCACTCGTTAGTCGAAGAAACCGCCCAAACCTCGCATCCGGCTCCCTGTAGCAGGTGAACCAAAACCTGCATCTCCGGAAAAATATCGCTTATACAATGCTGTTCAAAATACCGATCGGCAGCGCGCTGAACCTCTGCCTCCGTCAGTCCGCGATGCATGGTAACCATCTCGCCACACATCTGTTCCTCAGTCACCTTGCCCGATTTGTATGTTGCGTAACGCGGCCGCGCCCAGTGCGCAACGTCGTCCGAGAGCAAATTCTGTTGCAGTTCCCAATCAAAGAACCCTTCACCCGCGTCGCCCGACCACAGCGTGCCATCGCAATCAAACACCGCAATGCGCAGTTGAAGCTGCAACACAGAATTGACGAACTCAACTGCTTGGCCTGAGGAAGTTGAATTCAGAGTGTGGGGATTCATCCTGGTGAGGTCATTTGTTCTGCGCAGCCGATTGCGTGAGCGCCGCGTACTCCTCCGGCGTGTTCACGTTGATGGTGACGCTCGGATCATCTACAGCAACATATTCGATGTGCTCGCGATTCTGGTGTTCGATATCGCGAGCCGTCGCGGTCACGGGAGCTTTGATGAACGCTTCAATCATTTCTCGCCCGATAAGAATGGGATGTCCATGTTTGCCGCCGTGTTCTGGGACAACAGCCCATTTGTATGGCGGCGCGGCTTCAAATGCCGCTCGCAACTTGCTCAACACTGCCGCGCTCGCCGGCGGGCGATCGACGAGTGTAATCATCGCCGCATCGCGCCCGCGATTCAACACTTCATGCAAGCCAACCTGAAGGGAACTGAACTGCCCACGCTCGGGGTCGGGATTTCTGAGCAAAAATGCGCCGTGCGCGTACGCCATAGGTGCGAGCTGCGCCTCGTTATTCCCAGCGACGACGATCACCAGGTCATTCTCCTGGCTAAGTGTGCGTATTGTGGAAGAGAGAAAAGTCTCAGTGCTGGCGGACGGAGCGGAACCGCTCGGAGGCCAGGGTAGCAGGGCTTTGTCCCTGCCCATGCGGGAAGATTCCCCCGCAGCAAGAATCACGCCGCACCAACTCGGAGCCCGGCTCATGTGAGGAAGATAGCAGAAAGGGAGTATTTTCGAGTGCCAATTTCCAATTGCCGATTTGAAGAGGCCGACATCACAAATCAATAATTGGCAAACGAAAATCGGAAATCAGGAATTGAGTTCAGTGTCTTCGAGAGCTTCCCCGGCGCTTTCGGTATCATCGGACTCGATCTTGCGCGAATGAAACCAGCTCATGTGCGGCAGAGCTCGCTCCGCATGCCGCCGGATGGCAATCAGTTCAGCCGTGATTGCAACTGCGATCTCTTCCGGCGTCACTGCGCCAATATCCAATCCAACGGGTGCGTGCACGCGCTCGAACAGGTGCGCAGGAATGCCTTCTTTGGTTAGCTCGCGGAAAATAGCAATCGTCTTGCGCTTGGACCCGATCATCCCGATGTAGCGCGCCTGCGTCTGCACCGCCCAGCGCAACACGCGCATGTCGTCGCGGTGACCGCGGGTGGTAATCACGATGTAAGACGACTCAGATGGAATAAGCCGCGCCATCGCCTGCTCGAAATCTTCAGCGATGACCTCTTTCGCTTCGGGAAAGCGCTCACGGTTCGCGTAGGCCTCGCGATCATCAACCACGGTCACGTCGAAACCAGCGTCTCTGGCAACCTTGTAAAGATTTACTGATACGTGGCCTGCGCCAAATATATAAAGTGATGCTGGAGGCAGGACTGGCTCAATAAAAATATCCAAGGTCCCGCCACAGACCAGGCCGGTATCGTACTTGGGATCCTGATTGAGATTGAAAGTCAGCGTGCGCGGCTTCTCGGACTCCATCACCTCCCGCGCCGCCTGCCACACCTCAGCCTCGACGCAGCCACCCCCGATTGTCCCAACAATCGACCCGTCATCGCGCACCAGCATCTTGGCGGTTTTGAACGAAGGAATCGACCCACGCACGTTAACGATGGTGGCAACGGCGCCGCGCCGGCCCTCCTCGCGAAGCTTTACGATCTGCTCGTAAATGTCCATCCAGTTCGATTATCAGCGGGTTAACAGCAGGGAGTCAATTGACAAAGCAAAAGCCCCGGGTCATCACTCCGGGGCTACTAGCGTCAGAACCAGTCGGATACTTCGGACACGGCTCGCCAAGCAAACCAATGCTCGCTCGATCAGACCCAGTTGTCAAGGTTTACTTCAGTGAGCGGAACACGGCGGGCGGCGGAGTCGAACTTGAGGCGTTTAGCAGGCGTGAGCGGAGCGGGAGCCTGCTGCCGAAATCCCGAG
>DAIMDJ010000399.1:0-3016 GCA_036725905.1 Terriglobales bacterium | reverse complement strand
CGCTCGCGGCGCAGGCGAAAGTCGTTGATGCTCTACGGGAACATGCCAGTAAAAAACAACGTGTAATGGCCGATGTGTTTACGCACCTGGCGTTCGCGGTCGAACGAAGGAGCAGGCCCAAAAACAGGATTAGATTCGATGAGCATTTCGCCGACATCACCGAGCGGTTTGCCCGCGGCGTTCCGGATCTTGAACAACTGCTCTGCATCACAAAATTCCGCCAGCAGATGAGAGACGTAGTTTACGATCTGCGGATCGCGAATGCCGATCTCTTCGGCATAGTGCCGTCCTACAAGCTCAATAAAAAGCTGCTGTAGCGGATGCGATTCCGGAATCATCCAGGGCTCCTTCCAAAATCCCAGCTACTTGCGCGACATTTATCGCACCTTTAGCGCGAAGGCAAGTAACTTTTGTAAGTCGCGCAAGCTCCGTGCCTACTTAATTTAGAGCGCACGGCTGAGTACAAGGTTTCATCGTGCGAGTTGCTGGCAGACTCAGCAGTTGGCTGCTAAAACTGTCTGCCTCCATTACAATCATCGGCAAAATGGAGGATTTCATGGAGCGCAAGAACATCTCCAGCGGAACCCCTTGGGAGCCGATTGTGGGTTACTCGCGCGCAGTACGCGTGGGTACACAGATTCATGTATCCGGCACGACCGCGACAGCGCCGGATGGAAAGGTGGTCGGCATTGGCGATCCCTACGCGCAGACGGTGCAAACGCTGAAGAACATCGAGGCGGCTCTGCAAAAGGCTGGGGCCAGCATGAAAGATGTTGTTCGCACCCGCATCTTCGTCACGAACATCGCTGACTGGGAGAAGATCGGCAAAGCGCATGGAGAGTTCTTTGGTGAGATTCGTCCCGCAACTTCGATGATCCAAATCAGCGCGCTGATTTCACCAGAAATGCTGGTCGAAATTGAGGCCGAGGCCGTGGTGGTGGCAAGCTGATCAGCAGAAACACAGGATTCGTGGTGAAAACTGAGAACTGATAACTAAGAACTGAGAACTGCCTTTCCTACAAAAACCAGTTGCCAGTTCCAAGTTCTCGGTTTTTGCTTTCCCTGATGTATGATGCCCACCCAACTCCCAGGAGGTGCGAATGCGATACATGCTGGCAGCAATTTCTACCATTGCATTAGTTGCAGCCAGTTTGGCGCAAGCCCCGGTAGCGCCGGCGGTCATAGTCATTCGCGCCGGTATGCTCATCGATGGCAAATCCGGCGAGCCGCGTCACGATCAGGTCATCATCATTCGCGGAGACCGGATTGAAAGCGTTTCCGACGCGTCCAGCACGAAACCGCCGACGGGCGCGACCGTTATTGATCTATCGAAAGCTACCGTTCTGCCAGGGCTTATCGATTCGCACACGCATATTTTCCTTCAAGGCGAAGACCCCGCGCAGGGCGGATACGACGACAACATCCTGAAACAAGGCATCGCTCTGCGAGCCGCACGGGCGACAGTTTCAGTGCGTCGGGCGCTGGAACAGGGCTTCACCACCCTGCGCGACGTTGAGACCGAGGGCGCGGGATACGGAGATGTGGAGATCAAGCAAGCGATCGAGGCCGGCTACGTTCCAGGGCCGCGCTTATTCGTTTCGACTCGCGCCATTTCCACAACTGGCGGTTATCCCCTGGAAGGCTATGCCCCTGAGCTCGACATGCCTAAGGGAGCGCAGCTCATTGACGGTCCGGTCGAAGCGCGCAAGGCAGCGCGCGAACAGCTTGACCACGGCGCTGACTGGATCAAGGTGTACATGACCCATCGGTCGTGGATCGGGAGAAACGGCGAACTGGTTTCTCAGCCTACCCTCACAGTGGAAGAGCTGAAGGCCGTGGTGGATGAAACCCACGGATGGGGCAAGAAAGTAGCCTGCCATGCTTATGGCGGAATCGGGTTGCATCGTGCCCTGGACGGAGGCTGCGATTCCATCGAGCATGGGCTTGATCTCGATGATGCGGCGATTGCCCAAATGTTGAAGCAGGGTACCTGGTATTGTCCGACTTTGGCTGTCTACTACACCGATTGGGCGTCGGCCGATACGCCCGCAGGTCAGCGCGACCGTAAACGCGCCGCCGTGCATGGGCCATCGTTCCAGAAGGCGCTCAAGTCGGGGGTCAAGATCGTTTTCGGGACTGACATGGGTGGAATCCCGTGGACCGAACCGATCGCGCAGGAGTTTCCGCGTATGGTGGAGTTGGGCATGTCGCCCACGGATGCCATCAAGAGCGCTACCTCTCGTCCGGCGGACATGCTCGACATGTCCGGCCAGATCGGTCTAATAGCGCCGGGAGCCTACGCCGATGTGATAGCGGTAGATGGCGATCCTCTACGGGATATTAAGGTTCTGGAAAACGTGCACTTTGTGATGAAAGGCGGCAAAGTGTTTAAGCAGTAGCGGCGGAGGGGCAGGCCGCCCTCGGCTGTCCCTCCGTAGGCATCAATCATCTATTTTCTTCAGCAATTCTCTTGACAGCGGCTTTACGCGGAGCATAATGCCGGAATCATAATGTGATCGGCGCCCGATCGCGAACCGAGGGGGTGCTTATGAGTGTTTTGGACCTGTGCGATTCCGAAGTAGCTGCAGTGCTCGTGGATGCGAGTGCCGCGGAAGCTATCCGCTTGATGCTTTCCCAGCGCGTCGGAGCCGTTGGCGTAGTCGACAGCGATCACAAGGTCGCGGGAATCTTTACGGAACGCGACGTTCTGCGCAAGCTGGCACTGAGCGGGTGTGATCCGGAGCAAACGCCAGTACGCGAACTGATGACAACGCCAGTGGAATTGGCAACTCTTTCAACCGGACCCGGCGAAGCTTTGGCTACCATGATCGACCGCCATTTCCGGCATCTTCCCGTGGTCGATGGTCAAGGCAAGCTGCTGGGGATGCTTTCCATTCGCAACGTGTTGCAATGGCGCATCGATGATCTCAGCCAGGAACTGGATTCGCTTGAACAATATGTGGCGAATCTGGCCAATAGAGTCTAGCCGCCCGGCCCGTCATTCGCCACATATTGT
>DAIMDJ010000398.1:0-3017 GCA_036725905.1 Terriglobales bacterium | reverse complement strand
CGCCAAAATGCACGGCTAACGCGATTCCCGCAAGGCGCGCGGCTGCCGACGAACCGCACCCCTTGCCAATGGGAATCTCGTTTTCTATGTGCAGCGCCAGCGGCTGAATGCGCTTCGATTCTCGTTGCAGGATTTCAGAATAGGTCGTGAGAATCAGGTGATTCTCAAGTTGCGCACAGAGGTCGGCGTCCCGGCCACGAGCGGTTATGGAAAATTGGTCTGAAACGTGAGCTCGAATTTTGAGAAACAAGCCTAAGGCAAGAGCCGCGGTATCGAAGGCTGGGCCCAGATTAGCCGAAGTGGCAGGCAGCGCCAGCTTGAGAGATGCACTGCGATGTGACGAGCGGTTTGACTTTGCGGGCATGAGATCAAGCGATCAGACTTCGTTTGAAAAACCCTACTGTCTCGCTGCGGTCCTCCTTTCCTTCACCAGCCGGAGCGACGAATACGCCGCAGCTCCCGCGACGATGATATTAGCTGCAATGACAGGCTTGGAATGGATCATCACCCCGTACGTAATCCAAAAGAGAGCGGCGACAGACTGGATCCAGCGCAGTTTCGCAGGATCTTTCGAAAAGTACGAAATCGTAAACACCGCCGTGGCGATCCAGCCTACTCCATCGAGCATAAACACTCCCGTTCCCTTCCCCAATCAAGCTGCTTCTACGCTTGTTCGAGAGCCTTCAGTACAGCTTCTACACTTGCATCCAGCACTATCGGCGCGCGTTGCTGCTCCTTCAGAATTGCAGCATCATCTTTCTTATCTGGAAACAAATCTCCGCGATGAAACTTAATGGTGAAATCCGGATCCTTCAGCATGTGCCCGGTCAGGATGAGCACGACAGACTCATTGCGTTTGATGAAGCCCTGCTTCACTAATTTTTTCAATCCCGCAAGCGTCACCGCGGACGCTGGCTCGCAACCTACGCCATCGGCGCCAATTTCCGCTTTGGCCAGCGCAATCTCGACCTCGCTCACCTGCTCGACCGTACCGCCCGTGGCTTCGAGAACACGCACAGCCTTTTTCCACGAGGCAGGGTTACCGATGCGAATGGCTGTGGCCATGGTGTCAGCTCGCATCGGCGAAAGTTTCTTTCCGCCGTTCTCGCGCATGGCGCGCACTAGCGGATTCGCCCCTTCCGCCTGAATGATGGAAATTTTTGGCAGTCGCGAAATCAAGCCGAGTTCTTTCATTTCCATGCACGCCTTTCCGATTGCCGAGGAATTTCCCAAGTTGCCACCAGGAACGATGATGTGGTCCGGCGCCTCCCAGTTGAACTGCTCGAGCAACTCAATGGCAGCGGTCTTCTGGCCCTCCAGTCGATATGGGTTAACCGAGTTCAGAAGACACACCGGCATGCGCTGCACAACTTCATTCAATACGCGCATACAGCCGTCAAAATCGGTTTTCAGTTGGCATGTGACCGCGCCGTAGTCGAGCGCCTGGGAGAGTTTGCCCCAGGAGACTTGGCCTTCCGGAATCAGCACCACGCTGCGCATACCTCCCCGCGCTGCATATGCTGCCATGGAAGCCGAGGTATTTCCCGTGGAAGCGCAAGCAACCCAGCGAAACCCTTCCAGCCGGGCGAAAGTGGCAGCTACAGTCATTCCGGTGTCTTTGAAGGAACCGGTGGGATTCATCCCTTGATGCTTGGCAAACAGCCGTTCCATTCGAGCGATGCGAGCACACTTAGGAAGCTCGTACACCGACGTGTTGCCCTCGGACAAAGTGATAACGGACTCAAGGTTGCCCAGATTCGGCAGCAATTCGCGGAATCGCCAAACTCCGCTCCGGTCAGCCAAAGCATGAGATGCTCGTCGCTGACGCCATTCATTCTTCAGAATGTTTGGCTCGAGTGCGCTACCGTGTTTCGATGATTTCCAGTCGGGATAGATTACTTCCAGCAGATCGCCGCAGTCCGGGCAACGGAAATCTCGGCCGGCGCTTTGGCGTAAGGCTCCGCAACCGATGCAACGCAGTTGCGTGGGTCCCTCCTCAAGCTTTGTGCCGGTGTGTTGTTGCATTCGCTACAAGAATAAAGGAAGGATGTATTATTTGCTGCCGCGAAGGTATTTATCGGTTTTGCTGATCCAGTCTTCCCGTGGTGGATTGAAGACGTCCAGATCAACTGTGTCAACCAGCGCTTCAGCCTTGTGCGGCATGTGCGGAGGGATGGTCAGGACCTCGCCCGCGTTTACAACGATTTCTTTGCCGTCGATCCAGAATTTTAGGGCACCCTCGAGAATGTAAGTGATCTGCTCGTTGTGATGGCTGTGCAGCGGCACAATGCAACCTTTCTTTAATAGCACTCGCGCCAGCATGATGTTCTGTCCCACGACTAATTGACGCTGCAGCAGCGGGTTCAGATTCTCGAGCTCAACTCCCGACCAGGGAAGGTACTTCAACTGGGCTTTCTTGGTTGTGACTCTCTTTTTTCCGCCAACTCGATGGAGGTGCTCAGCCAAAGCACGAGCCGCTGACCGGCCTGCCTTCCGACGAGACGCAGACACTGTTTTTCCAGGTTTCGCCATTTAGTGTCCTTTCCCTTCGTAGATCGCAACTGCGTTGTCGTGCAGGTAGCCGTGGGCAAGTTGCAGCGCCTGGGCTTCGCTGACTTCACCTTCAGAGATCATTTCAGCTAAAGCCGCAGCCAGCGCGGTACGCGACGATTGGACTCCGAGCCAGTAGCTTTCTTCCGCGCCCAGCGTTTCATTGTAGCGAAATGCGTCGGTTCCAAATGTGATTTTATCGGGAAATGTCTCTAGCCACTGCTTGAGCAAATGCTTGAACTCCGATGGATATAACAAAATCTCTGTCTCGGAGGTATCCAAATATACATTTTTAACAGCCGCCAGCCAGATCGCCTGGCGATCGTATGGGTAGCCGCCATGAATCATGACGAAAATAGTATTCGAATAACGCGGATCGCGGAGAATGTTTTCCAGATTCAGGATATTGCTCTCGGAAAGATTGAAATAATCGCCGATGCCAACTGCTGAATGGATGTGAACCGGAA
>DAIMDJ010000397.1:0-3020 GCA_036725905.1 Terriglobales bacterium | reverse complement strand
GACGATCCGGGCACATGATGTTCTACAAATTTTTCACGCCATTCATAGCCTTTGATGCCAAGAAAAGCCAGGCCAAAAAGCAAAGTCAGAACAAGCAGAACGACGATCAGCTTTTGTTTGCCCAATTGTGCGGCGCGCACCGAAAGGGCTACGGTTAAGCTGCTGCAAATTAAAACCGCAGTATTTATGGTTCCGATCGGAAGGCTCAGCGTTCTGCTGGCCACCGCAAATTCGTTGTAGTAGGCGAGGCGGTAGATCAAGTAGGCGCAAAACATCCCGCCGAAGAACATGATCTCCGTTCCCAGGAAGATCCACATGCCCAGCGAAGCAGCGTTGCGCTGCTGCTCCGCATCGGCAAAGTGATGCAGTAGTTCCGGACCATGCTGCTCGACCGCGACTGGACTATCGCTCAACCGGCACCTCCGCGGCAGCAGGAATGTGTTCGTAGTTGTACGCCTCCCAGGTTACTTCCGGCGTTTCGTCGAAATTAAACGTTGGCGGAGGCGAAGAGGTCATCCACTCTAGCCCGGCTGCGCCCCATGGATTAGCATCCGCAATCTTTCCGTAACGCATGGACCACAGGAAATAAACCATGGGCAGCAAATATCCGACGGCAAGAATGGTGGAACCAGCGGTCGAGAGCACATTCAGCACCTGGAACTCCGGAGGATACTGCCAATATCTACGCGGCATACCCAAATATCCGAGAATGAACTGCGGGAAAAATGTGAGATTAAAGCCGATGAACACAAGCAGGGCCGCCAACCTGCCCCACGCCTCCGGGTACATGCGCCCCGAAATCTTCGGCCACCAGAAGTGCAGCCCGCCGAGATATCCCATGACCGCGCCACCCACCATGATGTAGTGGAAGTGCGCGATCACGAAATAAGTATCGGTCACGTGGACATCAAGCCCCAGCGCGGCCAGGAACAATCCGGTCAGCCCACCCATGGTGAAGAGGCCGATAAAGCCAAAGGCATACAGCATGGGAGTTGTGAACGAGACCGAACCCTTGTACATGGTGGCCGTCCAGTTGAACACCTTGATCGCGGAAGGCACTGCCACCAGGTAGCTCAGGATCGAGAAAATTAAGGCTGAATAAAGCGAAATCCCGGCCACAAACATATGGTGTGCCCAGACCAGAAATCCGAAGACTGCAATCGCAATACTCGACATCGCCACGAAGTTGTAACCGAAGATGCGTTTGCGGGCGAAACAGGCGACCACTTCGCTCTCTACCGCCATCGCCGGCAGGATCATGATGTAGACCGCGGGGTGAGAGTAAAACCAGAACAAATGCTGAAACAACAGCGGATCGCCGCCGCGGTTCGGATCAAAAATCCCCAGATTGAAGGCGCGTTCAAACACCACCAGCAGCAGGGTAATTGCCAGCACTGGCGTTCCGAGCAACTGAATGATGCTGGTGGCGTAGTGCGCCCAGATGAACAGCGGCAGCCGCGAGAAGGTCATGCCGGGCGCGCGCATGCGATGAATGGTGACCACAAAATTCAGCCCGGTGAGAATCGAGGAGAAGCCGTTGATGAAAATGGCGACGCCCGCTTCAATCACTTTGGTGTTGCTGAACGCGGTGCTAAAAGGCGTATAGAACGTCCAGCCGGTATCCACTCCTCCGGTCAGCAGCACATGCAGCATTAAAATGCCGCCCAGGATGTACAGATACCAGCTCAGCAAATTGATACGTGGGAACGCGAGGTCTTTGGCCCCAATCATCAGCGGCACAAGAAAATTTCCCAGCACGGCGGGAATGGATGGGATCAGAAAGAAGAAGACCATGATCTGGCCGTGCATGGTGAAGAGCTTGTTATAGGTATCTGCTTGGACGAGATCGCCGGCGGGTGTCAGGAGTTCCAGGCGGATGAGCAAAGCGAGAAATCCGCCGATAAAAAAGAAGAACGTAATGGAGACCAGATAGAGCAGCGCGATACGTTTGTGGTCAGTAGTGAGCAGCCAGGAGCGGATTCCGTATTCTTTGTTCAGATAATGCTCGCGTTCGTGGCTGAATGCTGCCGTTGCCATAACTATTCCTTGGGCTCCTGCGGTTTTGTGCTGGGCGAGACCAGTGAGGGAGTTGCCGCCGCCCCTGCTGGTGGCTGATTCAAAGATTTGATGTACGCGATCAGCGCGTTCAACTGCTCTTCGCTCACCAATCCTTGAAACACCGGCATGATCGGCTTAAATCCCGAGACGATTTTTGCCGATGGATTCAGAATCGATTCGCGAACGTAATTTTCATCCGCGATTTCCGTGCGCCCGTCTTCCAGTGGCACCCGCTTCCCAAATAAGCCAACCAGATTCGGGCCGCGGCCCTGCGTATCCGAGCGATGGCAGGTAACGCAGCCAAGCTGCTGAAAAATATTTTGCCCGTTTGAGGCCAGCGATCCTGAAGCCAACCCGCCGCTCAGCCAAGCTTCATATTGCGCCGGTTCCAAGACCACAACCTGGCCGATCATCCCGGAGTGCTGGGTTCCACAGTACTCGGCGCAGAACAGGTGATACGTCCCCGAGCGTGTGGCATGAAACCACAGCGTCGTATAGCGGCCAGGCAGCACGTCTTGCTTAATGCGGAACGCTGGCACGTAGAAGCTGTGGATCACATCTTGCGAAGTCATGATCATCTCGACATCGCGGCCGACAGGCACGTGCAGCTCGTTGATCTCGCGCTGACCTTCTTCGTGCTGCAGCTTCCACATCCATTGTTTAGCGACGACATAAATCTGTGTGGCTCCTCGCGGAGGTGTGCGCTCTTTGAAATAAACAACTGCGCCCCAGGCAAAAATGAATAAGAAGATTGCAAGTGGGATCGCAGACCAGGTGAGCTCGAGAATCGTTGAGCCTTCGACCTGCTCGGCCTCACGGCCTTTGCGCTGGCGGTAGCGCAGCGCAAAGATGCAGATCATCGTAAAAATCGCCACGCTCACGAACAGCGACAGCGCCACCAGAAAGATGTACAGCGCGTCTACGCTGCCGGCTGTGGTTGAGGCCCGTGCGGGCCAAAGTGG
>DAIMDJ010000396.1:0-3022 GCA_036725905.1 Terriglobales bacterium | reverse complement strand
AGAAGGAGGCTGCGGAAGCCGGCGACATTCGGGTAACAAATCTCAAGATGGTAAGCGATAGCTGCAAGTGACAACCGACTCGTGGGGCCTGAGATCATTACCGAAGAGGTTTCACAACTTCCGGCGCCGTGTTTCAGGGCGCCACATTCGTCATGGTACTCGGCGCAACAGCCTCTTCAGGAGGCTTTAACCCGCGAAAAGACTTATACAGAAGCAAGTCGTAAGCCACCTTTGCCGCTCCTCCAACCAACAGAGGCGCCGAAAAGGAGAGGACTTGCATCAACAATCCTGCAACCCCTGATCCCACAGCCCAAAACAGATTGCGCGCGAGATTTGTGATGCCACTGGCAAAAGTGCGTTCGCTCGGTCTTACGAGCGCAGCCACATAGGACTGCCGCGTGGGAACATCCATTTCCACTAAAGCTTCGCGACACAGGAAGAGCAAGACTGCCCATTTGAGCGAAGGGGCAAAGGGCACAGCCATGAGGAAAAGACTGGATGGAAGATGAGTGAACACCATCGTGTTCACTAGTCCGATACGGCGAGCGAGCCAAGCGGCTCCCAGATGAGAACCGGCATTCAAGATGTGCACTGCGAAGAAGACCAGGCCGAGATCATGTTCAGCGATTCCGAATCGGCGGAAGAACCAATAGGCAACCAGGGCATCGGTCAAAAAGCCGCCGCCAAATGCGTCGAGGGAAAACAAGGCTGTGATCTTGGCGACGATCCGCTTGCTGTCTGAACTGATTCTGGAGCTCATCCGCGCAGATGGCAATGAATCTGCGATCTCCACGGCGGGCGAGAGAAGCGAGTACAGGGCGGCGACAATCAGGCAAAGCCCGGAAAAACCGAAAAATACTATTCTGTAAGAACTGAGCACAGGGACGGCGAGGTGATGTTGCAGAAGGATCGGCAGGCCAGCAGCTAGTGCTCCAAGAGATCCTCCTGCATCGAGAAGGACGTTGTACCAAGCCAACTTCCACGTTCTCTTGACATCTGGGACCAGTCCAGGAACGACGGCTTGGTCAAGAGCAAAGGCGGCGGAACGATCTGTGCCGGTGCCATTCAGCATACTGATGAACGCCATTGTCAGCAGCAACGGCAGACGGGGCGACAGCGCCAAGGCGAGCCCGCCCATAGTGCTTAGCAGAGACAGGCAGAGGAGGGAGTTCTTACGTCCCAGGCGGTCCGCGGCGAAGCTTACTGCGATTGTTGCTAGAGCCGAGCCAGCCAGTCCAGTCGCGACGACAAGTCCGATCGCTAAGGATGATAGCCCGAGGCGAAAAAGGTAGATACCCAACACGACGCCCAGTAGGCCCACCCCCAGCGAACGCAAAAATCCCGCAGCGTTGACTAAAGCCAGATCCCGGTTTGGGTGCGGGTTCACTTTTGCTTGCTTTGAACGTATGCGTACAGGGCATCATAGATGGGAAACTGCCGTGCGAGCCGATCTTCATCCGATAAACCCATTGCTGCAAAGCCTTGAGCAATGGAGCGCAAACCGATGCCCTCGGCCGCCACGCTCTCCTGGCCTTTGACATCGGCAGCGCGGACGATGAGCGCTAATTTCTGCAGCGCTGGATCAGAAATTGCATAGTCTTCAATAATGGCTTCGAAGGTGCACCGGGGACCGCGATGGTTGAGTTTTATCGCATCAAGTTTCGGTGCGTCGAAGGGAATAGCGTCTTGCATTCTTGCCTGTTCAATCAGGTTCTTTTCTTCGACGAACAAGAATTCAGCCTGTGGATCGACGAACTTCTTAATCAGCCAGGGGCAGGCCACGCGGTCAACTTTGATGTCTTTCCTTGTAATCCATTTCATATTCACCTCACGGTCGCCAGGAATACGTGAATTTGATAGCCAAACGATTTTCGTAGAACTGCGGAGGGTTTGCCGCAACTAAGCTGGCAAAGCGCTGGCCGGCTGTATAGATTACGTACAAATCGCTGTCAGGCCGATAATTCCAGCGCAAGCGAATGTTTGCGCTCGCCGCTTGATTGTTGGCAGTGTCCATCTGGATGAGTGTGGAGAGCGTTAGAAAGCGCGAAAACGAGTAATTCGTTTGAAAGCTGCCGAAAACCACTGAGAAGTCACCCGCCGCGGCCGGCAGCACCGCTCCGGCTGGGCCGGTAACAATGCCGAGCTTGAATCGGTTCCACTGCTCGGCGAAGTTGAAGGACCAACGTTCGTTGGCGCGATAGGTTGCACGAACCCGCGCCTCGTTCAGGTGCCCGTTGTAATAGGTACCAAAGCGTTCGAAGGCGCTCACCATCAACCGACGATCCTGGGGCGATCCGTAGGTTACTTGATGCCGAGTCCAGTGGTATTCGCCGACTGGAATGAAAATATTCTTGTAGATGTTGAAGGGCGTGATTAAGCGTTGGGTAAAGACGTCAACAAAGTCATCATCACTGTAAGAACCATTATTAAATTCGATCCGAAAAGTGTTCTGCCACTCTTGCGTCTGCAGAACATGGTGAGTATCGGGTGCATGAAAAATGAAGCCTTCGAAATTTAACTCGCGTACGCCGCGAAGCTTGGGACGTGGCTTGAAGGTCACATCAAGATAGTTGCAAATGCAATCTGTCCGTTCGAGAAAACCGACTTCGGGGTTGAAATTCGGACCGACCTTTCGATGCTGGGCGAACACTTCGAGCCAGTTGGTCTGGTAGTTGAATCCTGCACCAACATTTGTCTGCCCTGAGGAAAAGCCTGGTGTTCGCGTCTGCGTCGCGTAGCCATTTACCACCAAATTCTTGTAGAAGACCAAGCGAGTGTCTGCACCGCTGGTCTGGTTGAAACTGTCGAACGGATTTCCTGACCGCTTATCGATGCCCATCACACCGATATAGGAACCGCCCCATAGCGAGCGCTTCAGCCGTGCGACGGCGTAATTTGCATAAGGATTCGGCCCGGAACTCCGAGTGTCCACGTCCATCACGCCGAGTTCGAAATTACCAATCGATCCCGTAACCTTGGCGCCGCCGTTGATCGGGACTTCTTCGCCCGTGATCGGGTCGAT
>DAIMDJ010000395.1:1305-3042 GCA_036725905.1 Terriglobales bacterium | reverse complement strand
ATCTGTCCTGTTTCAAGGAATCGTAGGCCTTACCCAGGTGTGCTTCCGGAGTGTCGACGGCGGATGTTTGGGGGACAAGCGCTTTCTGCGATGTGTTTTCGCCTGCGCCGAGGGTGACCACTGCTAGCAGCGCCATCAATATCAACATCCGTCGCTGAATATGTCGGGTCGTCATCACCTTCGCGTGGCCTTGTTCATCAGCCCGTGGGCAACTTTTTTGATCTCGGCCACTTCTTCGGCTGTCGCCGTGCTGACATAATCGCTCACCAGTTTTTCGCAGCGTTCACGAACTCTGTCGTGAGTCGCGGGATCCTGACCTCGAATCGCAAGCAACTCTTTTAGCCAGTGTTTGCCATAACCGGCGTGCATGGTTTCGTCGGCCCAATCGAAGTCCATGTCGTGCTCGCTCAACGTGTCGCCATAAGTGTGAAAGAGTTGTGCGCGCGCGGGTTTGTGCCGGATATTCTTGGTCTCAAAGAAGTAGAGCATTCCCAAGAGATAGATCGGATCTTCTCCGGCAGCGCTCTCGTAGATGTACGTGCCCAAAGGAATCTCCACCGGCTCGAGGTCCCAGGTGATCAAGCGCTCATATCCCATCTGGCAGTGGCGCGATTCGTCGTAGGTCCAGCGGGCTGAGTCGTGAATCCATTCCCAAGGCAATACGTCCGCAAAGGCGCTTTGAATCACGCCGCCAGCTTCGATCGCCCAAACTTCGTTGAGGTGGCTGATGGCGGAGCGGAGTTGAAGTTGCATGCCTTCGCCGTAGGGATAATTTGGATCGATTATGTCAGGCCAGTAAAAGCGGCATGGCCAAAAACGCGGGTCTCTGGCGGGGCGCGCGGGAATGGTGTAAGTTTTCGATCCCGACAAAGGCCCGGCGGCGGGCGCCGATGCTGACGGCGCGACGCCTACTCCGCCCACATCTGAAAGCCGGTTCCCGACGGCTTCAGTCCAGGCGAGCGCGCCTTCTCGCAACTCGGGATTCCCGGAGAGCGCAGATTCCGCCCAGTCCTCGAAGACCCTAATCTGCTCCACCTTTTCAGAAAGCGCTAGAGACAAAAACCGATGCGTGGGCCCATCAGCTATCGAATCCGATGCCTCAAGGTATGCCTGGTAGCAATCGCGCAGCGCAGGCAGAAGAATCTTGCCTACGCTCAACAGGAACGCTGGCACCGAGGGCGAATCCTTAACAGCGCCGAAGAGTTCGATGAGTGCGGTGTCTGTTCCTTCTTCTTCCAGCAAGCGGCTGGGAAAACGAAGCTCGAATACGCGATTCCGCAAGGCGTGCGCGTTTTCCGCACTTTGCCAGATGAAGCGAGCGAGGCCGGTTTTGATTTCGAGAGGAGCGATTGCAGGGATCCACGCCGCCATGCTCACCAGAAGGGAGCGCTCACAAAAGAAAAAGCGCTTGAGCAGTTGGGCTGTATCGAACCGCATCCAGCGCGCCCTCGGCTGCGGGCTCAACAAAAATGTGGATGCTTGTGCCATGAGTCCTGTGCAGTATCCGTCTGCCCTCTCCGGCCCGTGGCTCGACGTCTAAAAACCTCAAGGTCGTAACCTTTCTATTCTAAACTTCAAGCCAAACTTGGTGTTCAGAACAATACCGGAAGGAACACACATGCCGAGAAAATCACGGCTACTGCGAAGCAACCGGGCAGCTTGTCTCTCAGTGCAGAACTGGGGTGGCGTTAGTGGCGACGCATACCCACTTCCCGGCGTTGAACAGCCAGGTGTCAA
>DAIMDJ010000395.1:0-1205 GCA_036725905.1 Terriglobales bacterium | reverse complement strand
CCCTCGACTCCTTTGGCTCGAAAAACTCCGGTCGCGACGGCAGTGTTTCCGAATACATGCACGCTCATCGATTCGGGCGCAACCTGCTGCTCTTGAGAATTAGTCGCTTTTACAGTGGCCAAGAATTGTGTCTTGGTCTGTACAGAACCATCATCATTGATCAGCACAATCTGATCGTCCAGGAGTGTGTCCAACGCCTTCCGGTCCCCAAGCTTATACGCCTGGTTCCAAGCCTTCTCCAGAGCAATAATTTTAGATTGCGTTCCGGCATCATTGTTGTCTTGTGCCAGAACGAACAAAGCCATGGCGCCCACCAGGCCCACCAACAGACCGGCGAATTTCATCATCCACCCCCGTCTTATGCAGGAAGTATATGGCAGGCCCTCCCTTCTCTCGCAGCCAGTGAACCGTTAGGGTAATCTCGGGATCACGCTGATATTCTGCGATCACCGCGGCGTACCTTTGGCCACTGGGACCAGGTATTTTGGCGAATACTCCAGGCCGCGGATTGCGGGGGGCGTGGGGTGCCCGTTCAGAGAACTCAACCACGGGTTGCCACCTCAGTCGATAACCAATCCGGAGCGCCATTCCCTGTCGACGGTAGAACTGGCTGACCTTTGTGCGATGCGGCAGGGACGGAATGACGCCCTCCTTGGTAACTGCCAAACCGCCGAACTGCGGTGCAGCTAGAGTCTCTGTCGCGGTTACGGTGCTTGAACTACTGGCCTAGCGGAGCATCGATCGTTCCTACCAACCCAGTCTTGTTATCCTGCACTGCCAGTCGCAATCGGTTGTTGCCGGGTTGGGGATCGAGATCTATGTGCAGCAATAACCCTTTTTCAACGATCTGACGATAGACCTCCCCATTAAACGACTGATCTACCTTCTGACTGCGTTCGACAAGCATTTTCCCATGCGGCGAAAACACGGTGGCATAGAAAGCGACATTCAGCCTTTTGCCACCAGAAGTATCTTCGGCTGACAACGTGTTTGCATCCACAAGGAAATCCACTCCGACCTTGCCTGGAGTGGAATTGGCGGATGATGGCCGCACTCTCGCGCTGAAGCCCACCAGAGTTGCCGGAACGACATCGCGCAGCGCCGAGGCGACCTCCTGCTCTTGGCTGTATCCTTTCATTTGGGTGGGATCTATGGCGAAGTAGCCGCGCCGGTTCTGGACTTCAACCCCATCCCGCTTCACTTTA
>DAIMDJ010000394.1:0-3043 GCA_036725905.1 Terriglobales bacterium | reverse complement strand
CAGGTTTTGGCGTCGGGGGTGAGGAGGATGGGGCCGATGTTTTCGACGCCTGCGGGATCGGAGGGCATCAACTGCTTCCACAGAGTACGCTGACCCGTTTGCAGTTCGACGCGATAAACCCGCGCTGGTAATTCACCGGGCTGATAAACGTAAACCGCGTGCCCATCGGCGCTCCAGACGATCGGCTGTTCGCCGGGATTCAATCCTTTGATCACACTCGGCTCACCGCCGTTCGCGGGATAAAGATATCCCTTCTGGTCGGGACCGATGCCGGCCACGGTTTGCGAATCTGGCGAGATCACGAATGCGGTGCCATGCACGCCTTCAGGAGAAATTGCCGTCGTCTTTCCCGATTGCAGATCGTACACATTCAAACGGACTCCTTTGTCCGGCTCATTCCCGGTGAACAGTATCCGCTTCTGATCGGGAAACCAGCGCGCCCAGGTGTGATTGATATTGTCATGAGTCAAGTCTTTGGGTTCACCCGCGCCGGTCGGCAGCAACTTTAGCTGGGTGGGTGATCCCTGGGGTTGCACAATAGCCCATTTGCCATCGGGCGACAAAGCGACTGCTCCACCTTCGCCGAGCAGCACGGCTGGAGAACCGTCGGTTTTGCGCAGGTAGACCGCATATGTCAAGCCGCCGGATTTCGAGTAGTCGAGTGCTCCGCCGCCTCCTTCCTCATCGAACAGAAGGGTCTTGCCATCTGCGGACAGGTCGGCCGGATACGAGTAGTCTAGCCAGGACAGTTCGCGTTCGTTTGTATCCGCGGTTCTGACGCCGATCAGCTCACGACGCCAGCTTGCCCGCATGAGAAGCACGCGGCCGTCTTTCGAAATATCCAGCAGCATCAAAGCACCAGGCAAACGCAATACCATGCGTTCTTTGCCATCGAGTGTTATGGCGTACAGGGTCCTGTCAGTACCGCTCTTGCTGGCGGTAAACCAGATCTCGCTTCCATCTGGAGACCATGCCAGCCCCTGCACGGTAAACCACTCCCCCGAAAGTATCCTCTTGTTTCTCTTTAGGTCGACGATGGCCAGGGACCCGCTATCGTCTCCCTGGTTGGGGTGATCGAGGAATGCGATCAGATTGCCCTTGGGTGATACGCGAGGATGACCGATCCATCCTCCGGTTTCGTATAGCGACTTTCCCACCGGATATTCCAGGCGATTGCGGCCGCCGAAATCGCGAACCACTGCCAAAGTGCTGCCATCCGGTGCCCAATCAGCCCACTGTACCTGCTCCAGCATTTCGCGTGGGGCGCCTCCGGCGAGAGGTGCTCGCGCCAGCGTGCCCGATGTCACCCAAGTGCCGATGGCCTTGCTGTCTAGCAATACAGCCATTTCGGCAGCAGAGGAGATCGACATCAACTGTGTCCGGTCAAGCCCCATCGAACGCGACTCCGGAGCTTCCGGGCGCGCCGTAAAGACATCTACGGGCTTACCTTGCCAGGCAGCGCTGTAAAGAATGGTTTGTCCATCAGGAGCAAAGCGCGCCGAACGGATGCTGCCGCGCCGGAAAGTGAGCTGCCGGTAAAGCGGGGGCGGCGCAGGTGATTTCGAGTAAAGCAGCTTGCCTGCCCAAACTCCCGCGCTCAGCGCCACCAGCGCAGAAAGCGCGATCAGCAGCGGCATGCGACCTCGCTTGGCCGGGGCGGCGACCACTACTTTTTGCGACCCCGTGCTGGCGACGCTAGCGGACTGCTCGGTCTCGGTCACGACGGAAGTACGCGACGAATCGAGCGAGCGCTGAAGGCGCTTGAGATCTGCGCGCAGCTCAGCGGCACTCTGGCATCGCAGGTCACGATCCTTCTCCAGAGCTTTAGTGATCGTCTCTTCGAGCTTGACCGGCAGCGCCGGATTGAGGCGGATGGGCCCAGTCGGCGCGCGATTCAGTATGGCTTCCGTTATGACCGCAGAAGTCTCTCCGCGAAACGGCAGAACACCCGTCGCCATTTCGTAGAGCACCACGCCAAATGAAAAAAGATCTGTTCTGCCGTCCAGTTCCTTACCGCGCAACTGCTCCGGTGACATGTAGGCGACTGTTCCCACCGCTGTCCCAGGGCTAGTGAGATCGAGGCTGGTTACATCCCCTAAAGTCTGAGAATCTGCCAAGTTCGGCCGGTGGCTGCGCGCGATTTTGGCCAGGCCGAAGTCCAGAATTTTGGCGTGGCCCCGGTCAGTCACGAAAATGTTCGCCGGCTTGATGTCGCGGTGCACGATGCCCTTAGCATGGGCGGCTTCGAGGGCATCGGCCACTTCAATGCCAAGCCGCAGCAGTTCTTCGAGCTCCATCGGAGTTTGACCAATCATGTGCTTCAACGTCTGCCCTGTAAGGCATTCCATGACGATGAAGAACCGGTTCTCGTGCTGGCCAATCTCGTGGATGGTGCAAATGTTGGGATGATTCAGAGCCGAGGCGGCGCGCGCTTCGCGGCGGAAGCGTTCCAGTGCCTGAGCATCCTGCGAAGCTTCTTCGGGGAGAAACTTCAAGGCAACGAAGCGGCCGAGGGTGGTGTCCTCAGCCTTGTACACGACGCCCATGCCACCGCCACCGAGTAGTTCAACGATGCGGTAATGCGAGATATTCTGCCCGACTAGTGTCGCCAGTTGCGTACTCAATGGACGCCCTCAATCCCGGTTCGCAAACCGAGCAATCTTAGGCAGAATCGCGCGTCCCGTCAACAAAGCATGGGATCGGTAGTGGCTTATCTATGAAGGTGTCGGCTCTGTCAAGGACTTCTTTGGGCACTACCGCGTGCACTCGGGGAAGCGCGCCATTTCGCTCTAGTGGAAAAAAATGTTGCCATCGCCGACCAAGGCTCGCTGCTAATCTCTGCGGGTGGAACTCGGTCCGACCCAGCCATCTATTCGGCCACTACTTCGACCATGATTATTACTTCGAACTCCCTTGCGGGAGCGGGGCGCCCAATCAGTTTGACGGTGATCTACGGCACACCATGACCCAGTTCCGAGCTACCCCACGTGCGAACCGAACTTCGAAGTCTGCTGATAATCCCATCCCTTACGCCACATCCAGT
>DAIMDJ010000393.1:0-3050 GCA_036725905.1 Terriglobales bacterium | reverse complement strand
GGGAAACCAAACGCGCAGCTTGAGACCTTCGCCCACTAGTCACGTATATGCATCATAGGTCTACCGAGGTTTTAGGAATGAGGACATCCGCCTATAAATTCCCGAGCGGCCGAAAGTTAACCAGAATGCCGCATCTTGCCAGCCCACTCTTGCGGATCAATTTGGCCGAGGAACTGCGCCGGCTTCGAAGTGAGCAGTCATGGAAGCGTGGCAGCGGTCGGAGTTCGAAGACCCTGGCCAAATACCCGGACTTCCACATGGTGCTGGTTCTCATGAAAGCAAACACGCAGATGCATAAACATCATGTGGATGCGCGCATCTCGATTCAGGCACTAGAGGGCAGGCTCCGTGTTCGTCTGACGGACCAAGTCGTGGAAATCACGGCGGGGGAATTAATCGCGCTGGACTATGCGATACCTCACGATATCGAGGCGGTGACGGAAAGCGCTTTTTTAATCACCATTTCCTGGCCCGGAGGCACAAAGGAAGAACGACATGCATGGAAACAAAGCATGTTGTGAAGACGTCTATCAAACGGCAGCTACCGTCTCTATTTTCGTGCTTGTGATCTGTTTTGCCTCCACACAACGTACTGATGGACAGGCTTCAGGAGTATCCGCCAATGAGCTTGCCCGCCGTATCCTAATGAACGAATTGGGAGCCGAACAACGGGACCAAAGCCACTGGAGTTTCCGGCAAATGGCCAAACCGAAGCTGACGAAGTGGTGGAAACACAAAATGGAGACTTAAAACGCCCGCTCCTGATCAATGGCCGCGCGCTTACAGCTGAACAGCAGCAGAAATCAGACAAACGAATCCGGCAGTTCGTGCGCAACCCGGCCGCACTTCGAAAATCGCTCAACCAGAAGAATCAGGATGCCGCCCGCAGCCAGCGCCTGCTCAAAATGCTACCTGACGCATTTCATTTCAACTATGGGAGCGCCGAGGTGACATCATACAGCTGAACTTCGCACCTATTATAATCCAAGCTTTCACCCACCCACGCACGAAGCCGAAGTCTTTCATGCCATGGAAGGAAGTGTCTGGGTAAACGGTAAGGAGGCGAGGGTAGAAGAAATCACCGGTCACCTGATCCATGAGGTGAAATTTGGCAGGGGCTTGCTCGGGCACCTGAATAAAGGCGGTACGTTCGACGTTAAGCAAGCAGAGGTCGCGCGGGGATACTGGGAAATAACCCTTCTGAAGGTTCAGATGAAAGGAAAGGCCCTTTTCTTCAAAACGATCGGCGTGCAACAGAATTATTCCCGCAGCGATTTCAGACAGGTCCCAGATGATCTGACACTTGCCCAGGCAGCAGATATTCTTCGCCACTCAAACGCTGCAGTCCGACCTACTGCCGCCGCGGTTCGCGAAGTTGGCGTGCGCGGCCATTGATAATCGTCCCGGCCGCTGCCAGGCTGGATGTCGTTGCACGGTCGCCGCATCCTGTGAGATGAGGTGTCTTTTGAACGAAGTAGTGCTCAGCCGTTCTACGCTCGCTTGAGATGTCGAGCTTGCGTGAACGTTTCGAGTAAGCTTCGCAGGCTCTCGAAGTCTCTCACCATGAATGCCGCACGGGTTGCCCCTGGGCCGACATGCACCGTCCAAGCTCCGTCTCGCAGACGTTCAAAGAGATCTTCATCAGTGCGGTCGTCGCCAGCGGCAAACAGAAAATCGGGCTGTGAGTAGCCAGCCAGAATGCGTTCGAATGCCTCACCTTTGTTTGCCCAGACGGGCCTTACTTCTACCATCTTCTGCCCGCGGAAAGCCCTCAACTCCGTGTCCGCAAGCATGGCTTCCAGCATCGAGACCAACTCGTTCGCCAGCCACGCACCGAATTCCGGTTCCGCCAGACGGTGGTGCCAGACCAGGGTATACTTTTTTTCTTCAACGAAGCTGCCGGGCGTGCGATCAACAAAGTGCTCCAAAATCGGCATTACTGTGGACTTCCAGTCCGTGGGAACTGGCGACCGCAAGGGCTCCCACGATGATCCAGGTGGCTTGAGTTCGGCGCCGTGCTCCGCCACAAGCCACATGCTGCCAATCGCACCGAACCAACGATCCAGGTCTTCCGCTGGCCTGCCTGACATCAGAGCCACGCAATTCTTCGACTCGCGGGCAAGGGCGGTCAGCAGGCTTAACACCGAAGGTGGCGGCGCTGCTTGGTGCGGGTGGTCGGTGAACGGGACTATCGTACCGTCGTAATCAAGAGCCAGAAGGCGGCGCTGGGCGCTCATGTATGCTTGTTGGGCTTCCGCCGGGCGGAGCCGTTGCGGTTGCGTGTCAACATAACGCCCGCGCTCCGAAACAGCTTCTTGCAGCGAGGTTAGAAACCGGTCTCCCCACCGGAATACGTTGTTGCGCAAGACTCTGGCGTGAAGCGTTTTCATGCGCTGCCGCCTTTCGTCTTCATCAAGAGCCAGTGCTCGTTCTACCGTGGAAGCCGTGCGCTCCTCGTCAAAGGGGTTGATCAGCAGGGCCTCGCCCATCTCTGCTGCGGCACCTGCAAACTCACTTAACACAAGTACCCCGTCGCCCTCGGCTTTACAGGCAACGTACTCCTTGGCAACCAGGTTCATACCATCGCGCAGTGATCCCACCCAACACACATCGGCAAGCTTGTACAAAGCGGCTAGTTCGGCTCGCTCGATTGAGCGGTTGATATAGACGACGGGCGTCCAATTGGGGGTTCCAAGTTTGCCGTTGATTTCCCCGACAAGCCGATTCACCTCCGTGCGGAGGTCCTGGTACGTATCAATTCCTTCCCGCGTGGGCACGGCAATTTGGATGAGGACCACTTTTTCTCGGAAATCCGAAGAGGATCGAAGTAGTAGCGCATATGCCCGCAGGCGCTCGGGAATTCCCTTGGTGTAATCGAGCCGGTCTACCGCAAGCAAGACTCTGCGTCCGGTATAGCGCATAATCAATTCGGCATGGTAGCGGGCAGTGGCTTCGTCCTTGCTTAGCAGATCTGCGTATTCATCTGGTGCGATCCCAATCGGGAGAGCTTCGAGACGGACAGGGCGCGCGTCCACTGCCACTTCCGTGAC
>DAIMDJ010000392.1:0-3063 GCA_036725905.1 Terriglobales bacterium | reverse complement strand
GTGAACGGGCGCAACGGCGTGTTGCTGGTAACGCGAGGCAAGACGGCATCAGCTCGTCGTGTAATTTCCGTGACGCCGCGCGTTCGAGATTTACAGCCTCCGTCACACGTCCAAAGTTCGGGCGTGGTGCCTGAAAAACGCTAGCGCTTTACCGGATGCGCGTTCTCGGTAAGGAGTGAACGGAGGCGGGGAGCTCTGCGCGCGTCCGGTAAAGCCGTTTGGACGTGGCCGCCCGTGGTTGCGGTGGACGCGGGCCCTATGCAAATTCAATGGTGGGAAGGAGCGGCGTTAAGCGGTTTCGAGACTGTTCTGCAGGGCACGACACAGGACACCGTGCGCACGGAAATTGGCTACGGCAAAAAAGTATCGCAAAGACTGTGGTCGAAGAAGCTAGAAGAAGGGATTGGTTTGACGGCGGGGCACAGAGATGTGGAGCGCCTGGAAGGACGCAGAGTTTTCGAGTTGGAGAGAGTAGTCTCATGCCGCGGAGCTGATCCGTGGTGGAGAACGCAGTTGAATTTCGGCAGCGGTGAGCCTTTCGATGACCTTCATCGGTCCACCGCATTTAGGGCAGCGCCAAAGATCGGGACAATCTTCGACAGAAGAGGCGTGTTGTTCGGCTTGCGGCTGTTGTGCCGAACCCAACAACTGAAAGCAAAGAGGCAGGAGTGTGGCGCGTTTGCGGTTGGCCAAAAAGCCGAAGTTACGGATGCGCACGAAGCCTTGTGGAAGGATGTGCAGTAAGAAGCGGCACAAGAATTCATTGAGCGATAGGGGCAGCAACTTCTGTTCGTTGTGGTGAGCAGAATCACGCCAGCGAAAAGTGACTTGGCCATCGGTGAGCGAGACCAGGCGATGGTTGGAGATGGCCACACGATGGGTGTAGCGGCCCAGATATTGCAGCACATATTCGGGACCACCAAAGGGACGTTTCAAGTACACCACCCAGTCTTGTCGGTAGAGTGGCCGCAGCCAGGCAGCGAAGATCTTGGGTTGCGCAAGAAGCTTCAGGTCTCCCTGGAAGTTGAGCTGGCCATTGTGGAAAGCCTGTTCGAGAGCGTCGACGAACTTGCCGCGAAAAACTTCACGCAGCACTTCCTTGGGAAGAAAGTAGTTGTCTCGTGAGCGAACCCAGCAGGTGTGATCGGGCGAGAGGCCGCCGGCAGGAACGACACAATGAACATGCGGATGAATTTTGAGTTTTTGGCTCCAGGTATGCAACACGCTGAAGAAGCCAATCTCTGCGCCGAGGTGTCTCGGATTGCGAGCCACTTCGAGAAGGGTTTCGGCGCTGGTGCGGAACAGGAAATCGTAGAGGATCTTCTTGTTCTGCAGCACCAGTGGCGCCAAGCGGCTGGGGAGTGTGAAGACCACGTGCAGGTAGCGGGTGGGGAGAAGCTCACGTTGACGCGCGGCAATCCACCGTTCCCGGGCAGCGATCTGACACTTCGGGCAGTGGCGATTGCGGCAGCTGTTATACGAGATGGTGGCACGATGCCCGCAACGGGTGCACTCATCGAGATGACCGCCGAGTGCGGCCGTACGACACCGCCGAATGGCCAGCAACACTTTGATGTGCTTCCAACGGAGCCAGTGGCGATTTCGTTCGATGAAAGCATCTCCCGCGGCGCGGATCAGATCGGCCACCTCGAGTGGTGGCCGGGCCATCTACTCTTCCTGCGGCGAACGGCCTTCGAGCGGCAGCGAATCCAACGGACTCGCGGCCGCATGCAGGTGACGTTGGGAGAGATGCAGATAGCGGGCCGTCTCTTTCAGATCGTTATGACCTAACAGGATTTGAATGGTGCGCAGGTCAGCGCCATCCTCGAGTAGATGGGTCGCAAAACAGTGACGAAGCGTGTGAGGATGAACACTTTTCTGAAGGCCCGCTCGCTGGGCGGCTTCCTTGCAAGCGTTCCACACCACCTTGGTGTCGATCGGCGTATCACCGGTATGCCAGCGGTTGCCTGGAAACAGCCAGGCGCTTGGCTTGCGCGGTAATCCGCGCCAGTGCTCACGCAGTGCCTCGAGCAGTTTTGGGCTGAGCATCACATCTCGGTCTTTGCGTCCCTTGCCGCCCTGGACGTGAATCACCATGCGTTTGCTATCGATGTCGCTGACTTTCAGGTGTGTCAATTCAGCGCGTCGTACTCCGGTGGCGTAGAGCGTCATCAGCAGGGTGCGATGGAAGGAAGTGCTGGCGGCCTGAATGAGTTGAGCAACTTCTTCCTGGCTGAGGATCGCTGGCAGGCGATGGGCCCCTTTCGGATAGGGAGTGTCGGCGATGCTCCAGGTTCTCTTGAGCGTCTTACAGTAAAAGAACCTTAAGGCTGCCAGACGGACCGCGACACTACCCGCTGACAACTTGCGCCTCTCAAATAGATCCGCTTGGTATTCGCGAATATGTCGAGGGCCTAAGCGATCCGGGGAGCAGTTGAAGTGTCGAGCAAAATCCTCGACTGCGCGGATATAGGAACGTGTGGTATGTTGAGCGTAATTACGGCGCTGGAGTTCTTCCAGCATTATTTTTCTGAGATGGGTCACAGGGACCTCCTTGTGACCCAAAACTTATCTCAAGCCATCAAGCAACCGACGCTCTCCTACCTCACGCGAAGCGTCCGCCGCCGGGCGGCTACGTCCAAACGTTTTTGGGTGCCGCAACCCTGCGTTTTCAGCCGCGCCTTTTGTGTGTTTTTTTTTGCATCCCGGTCGTTTCTATCGGGGCGCTCCGGATGGTTTTGCGGAGGTGCGGTTTTTGTCCTGCGCCTAAGCGACCGCCGAGGATCAATCGTCATCACGGAAACAGCTTTGGGTTGGCCACGTTTTCCTCCGCTTTGGCACTACTCGCCGAGATCAGCGAGAATCCATGCTGTTCCGGCAATCGCGAAAGTCTCGACGTTTTCGCTCCAATTCGTATGACTGTGGGGATCCGCAAGAACCAACGGAACCCACACGAGTAGCCCAAAGATCACAAGCATCATGGTCAGCAGGCGAGCGGCGAGAAGCGCCATGCGATTCATAAGAAGAGCCAAGGCCGCGAGTGCGAACAGAACAATCGTGGTT
>DAIMDJ010000391.1:0-3073 GCA_036725905.1 Terriglobales bacterium | reverse complement strand
TCCGCTCGCTTTTGGATCGTGTTGCTTGCCACCTACGATGTGGTGTTTACTATCGCTTGTCTACTTCTGTTTGAGTCGGTGTTGCAGGCGGAATGAAACGGGCGTTCCCAATCCTGGTTTTCCTGGTGGTAGCTTTCCTGGGCTATGCGGCGTATCAAGCTCTGGTGATTGCGCCCACCGAGCAGACCATGGGCAACGTCCAGCGCATCTTCTACTATCATGTGCCTTCGGCATGGACGGCTTTCCTGCTGTTTTCCATCAATTTCATTGCCTCGGTCACTTATCTGATCCGGCGGAATCCATCCGCAGACGCAATCGCGTTAGTCTCTGCCGAAGTTGGCGTTGTCTTCTGCACCGTGGTTTTAGTCACCGGCCCACTGTGGGCGCGCCCGGTGTGGGGGATCTGGTGGACGTGGGATGTGCGCCTCACCTCAACCCTTGTGCTGTGGCTGATTTATTTGAGCTACCTCATGCTGCGGCGATTTTCGACGAGCGGGCAGACGCCTGTGCTTGCGGCGGCGTTGGCGATTTTCGGCGCACTTGATGTGCCACTGGTTTATTTCTCAATCTGGATTTTCCGGACTCAGCATCCTCAGCCAGTGATTGGTGGCGGAGGGTCGATCGATCCCCGGATGCTGCACGTGCTGTTGATCAATTGGTTTGCATTCCTGTGCCTGGCCGCACTGCTTTGCTGGTCACGCTACCGCCTGGAATATATGCGGCGTGAACTTGAAGAGACCCAGGCTCTCGAGGCTCTGTTAGAACCCCGGAGTTCGCTATGAAATTTCTCTATGCCGCATATATCTCCACCTGGGTCATTCATCTGAGCTACGCGGGCATTCTCCTGCGCCGCTATATTTGCTTGAAGAACGAGATTGCAGAACTGAGAAAATAGTTTGCTGATTTGAAAAAGCAACCAATACGGGCCACGAGTCGTCTACTCCCGGCGATAACTTCTCACCACTCGAACGCTGAGGCTTTCAGAATTCCATGCCAATCGTTCTCTTCGTAAACGGGAGCAGCCATCAGCTTGATGTTCCCGACGACGAGCCTTTGCTTTCCGTTCTGCGTAACCGTCTCGACCTTACCGGTACCAAGTACGGCTGCGGAGAAGGTCAATGCGGGGCATGCACTGTACTGCTTGATGGCAAACCAATTCGCTCCTGCCGCACTCCTGTGAGTTCGGCGGCGGGAAAAAGAATCACGACGATTGAAGGCCTTGAGCAAGATGGCCGGCTGCACCCGGTGCAGCAGGCTTTTCTCGATAACGAAGCTTTCCAATGCGGCTACTGCACGCCCGGGATGATTATGGGTGCTGTGGCGCTGCTGACTAGCAACCCGCGTCCCAGCGAACAAGAGATTCTTCGAGGCATGCAAGGCCACATCTGCCGCTGCGGAACATATCAGCGGATCGTCGCTGCCGTGGAGCAAGCAGCAAATCGCAATGGTTGAAACAAGCGAAAGAACGTGAACCAAGCACCCGAGTTTCTAATCGAAGACCGGCAGCACGATTCCATTCGTCGTCTTGCACACGTTTTTGATCTCGAGCGCCGCGATTTCCTCAAGTTGCTGGGCGGAGGCGTGCTGGTCGGGATTTCCGCCTCGTCTCCTGCGCAGGAATCCGGCGGTGCGCACCGTCAAGATTCTGAGGGCAACATTCCAGACTCCCTCGCGGCGTGGATTCACATTGCCGAAGATGATGCGATTACCGTCAACACGGGCAAGGTTGAAATCGGACAGAATATCCGCACATCGTTAGCGCAACAAGTCGCGGAGGAGCTGCGCGTTCCGATCTCTGCGATTCAGTTGGTAATGGCTGATACCGCCCTGACCCCGTTTGATGCCGGCACTTTCGGCAGCCGGACCACGCCGATCATGGGCCATCAGCTGCGTAACGCAGCCACCACCGCCCGTGAGCTCTTGATCGAAATGGCGGCACAACGATGGCAGTCCGATCCGGCAACTCTAAGCGCGGCGGATGGGAAAATCACGAACACTAAGACGCAGCAATCCATTACCTATGGAGAGCTAGCCAAAGGACAACAGCTCGCAAGAACCATTCCCGCTGATCCAGCAGTCACTCCCGCGAAAGATTGGAGAATCGCTGGAACTTCGGTCGCCAAAGTTAACGGCCGTGCCTTTGCGACCGGAAGCCACAGGTACACTTCTGACCTCACGCGCCCCGGCATGCTTTACGGAAAAGTTCTTCGGCCCTCAGCGTTCCATGCAACATTGATCTCTCTCGACGCTAGCGCCGCAGAAAAAATCCCAAGCACCAAACTGGTTCACGATGGCGATTTCGTCGGCATTGCCGCACCCGACGAATACACGGCAACCCGTGCGCTCAACGCGCTGCGTGCGCAATGGAAGATAATGCCCCAGCCTTCAGAATCGGAACTCTACAACTACTTAAGAAAAAATCCGGAACCGGCAGTCAAAGGAGTGAGGCGAAGAGACCGGCAGGTCTCCGGCTCCATCGAGCAAGGGCTCGCTAGCGCTGACAAAACGCTCGCGCAAACTTACACCGTAGCCTACATCGCCCACGTTCCACTTGAGCCGCGAGCTGCCCTGGCCGAGTGGAATGGAAACGACCTAACGGTCTGGACCGGCACCCAGCGCCCATTCAGCGTACGTGACGAACTGGCGCAAGCATTACGCATTTCGCCTGAACGCGTGCGCGTCATCGTGCCAGATACCGGCTCAGCATACGGTGGCAAACACATGGGTGACGCCGCGGTTGAAGCCGCCCGCCTGGCCAAAGCCGCCGGTAAACCGGTGAAGCTGGCGTGGACTCGCGAGGAGGAATTCACTTGGGCGTACTTCCGCCCTGCAGGCGTAATCGATGTGAAGAGCGGTGTTCGTCGCGACGGCACGCTGGTCGCATGGCAGTTCGACAACTACAACTCAGGACCTGCCGCTATCGCGACTCCCTACGATGTCGCCAATCAGCAAATCGAATTTCATCCATCAGATTCGCCTCTGCGCCAGGGTTCGTATCGCGGTCTTGCCGCCACCGCGAACCATTTTGCTCGTGAAACGCATATGGACGAAATCGCGCATCTGCTGGCGATGG
>DAIMDJ010000390.1:0-3078 GCA_036725905.1 Terriglobales bacterium | reverse complement strand
CTCCCGAATAGGAGGCGCAAACGATGCAGCGCAACACTCTCGTTACGTTAATGCTCGTGATAGCTGCAGCTCTGCTGGCGATAGGCCTCTTTGTAGCTGGATCGATATGGAGAGGCCGAGTTTCTCCAAAGCCATCAGTCTCGGGCAAGGTGCAGCGCTCTTCTCTCTGGGAAATGCGTCCCTCACCGGCAGCGGAATTCTGTGCGTTGTGCGTCGAGCAACGCAGGGAAAGCTGAGAGCGCGCGTCCGCCAAGAGAGAGGGGACCGAGGTCGGCTTCCTAGGCGGGCTGATCGGAATGGGCGCACCAGTTGGGCAGCGAAGCTCAGCACAAACGTAAACGGTGTTGTCATTAAAAAAAAGCCGCCGGAAGGTTCCGGCGGCTTGTTCTGACTCAGGAACAGTGCTTAGTACGCCCAGCCGCGAGTGCCGCGGAAATTCGCCTGGTAGCCCGTTTGATAACCACGCATGTATTGATCCTGATAAGCGTACTTGTCTCCATACGACCTGTTATATCCACGGTCAGAGTGGTTGCCATTCCGCGGATTCGGATTGAACGGTTTGTTCTGCGCTACGTCCCTGCGAGCTTGGTTTGAGCCGTCCTGATAGCCGATGTTGTAAGAGCTGCCGCCGTAGCCGCCTCGGCCATAGACTCCGCCTGGATATCCGTAGCCGTAATTGCCGGCCGGGTAACCGTATGAGCCGCCGCGGTTGTAGTAGCCGTCGTCGGCATCGTGGTCATTGTGACGCCGGTGCCACCAGCCGCCATTGTTGTTGTAGCCGTCATCGGCATCATGGTCATTGCGGCGCCGCTGCCACGATCCGCGATTGTAGCCGTCGTCGCGATCGTGGTCTCCATCGCCACGCCAGCGGCGATCATGATCGCGGTCACGATCCCGATCACGGTCACGATCACGATCGCGGTCGTGATGCCGGTCGCGGCGGTTATGGTCATCATCATCGTGATCGCGGGCCAGGGCGAGTCCGCTGAAGGCCAGCGTCATTGCTATTGCGAGTGCTGCCATCCTGAATCTCTTCATAAGTCCTCCTACCGGGTTACCGAGCCTTGGAAGGCTCTTTCGCCTGGCCCCCCTGTCGCTGCCTGTCCCGGTCCACTGAAACTGTGATGCAGGAGAAAACACGATTTGATGCCAGAAGTTTCGCGAAACTCATTTATTTTCTGAAACTTAAGCTAACCTTAAATGCTGGGATCGGCACCGCTACAATCGGATGTTAGACTGGCGCTCCTAAGTACGGGAGAGAGTTATGGATGTCGGGAAAGTAGGGGTTGTGGGCGCTGGAACGATGGGCAACGGGATCGCCCACGTATTCGCCCGCAGCGGATTGCAGGTTATTTTGTCCGACATAGAGCCGAGGTTCCTTGATCGGGCGATTCAGACCATTGAGAAAAATCTGGAGCGGGAGGTCGCGAAGAACAAGATCACAGCGGCGGATAAGAGTGCAGCCCTGGAAAGGATCGTGACAACAGTCGAGCGGGCCAAACTTGCTGAGTGCGATTTTGTGGTCGAAGCGGCCACAGAAAAGTTTGAGATCAAAGCGGAACTATTTCGCGATCTCGACCGCATCTGTCGCCCTGAGGTCATTCTTGCCTCGAACACTTCTTCTATTTCAATCACGAAACTGGGAGCGCTGAGCAAGCGACCCGACAAAGTGATTGGCATGCATTTTTTCAATCCGGTGCCAGTGATGAAATTAGTCGAGGTGATTCGCGGCCTGGCGACTTCCGATGAGACGTTTCAGGCGGTGCGTGCGCTCGCAGTCAAGCTGGGGAAAACACCAGTCGAGGTAAATGATGCCCCAGGATTCGTCTCCAATCGCGTCCTGATGCCGTTGTTGAATGAGGCGATGTATGCGGTGATGGAAGGTGTAGCCTCTGCCGAAGCTGTGGATGAAGTATTCAAGTTGGGCATGGCGCACCCCATGGGGCCGCTGACGTTGGCGGATTTTATCGGCCTCGATGTATGTCTCAACATCATGCGCGTGCTACATGAGGGATTGGGCGATCCCAAGTATCGGCCGTGTCCGCTGCTGATTAAAATGGTGGATGCAGGGTGGCTGGGAAGGAAGAGCGGGAGAGGATTCTATACGTACTCAGAGAGTTGATGGTCGAGAATGTCCCTTCTGGCAGACTGCTAATCGGGGGCAGTCCCAGAGCGGGAACGGCGATATCATGCGGGAATACTACAACTCATCTAATAAACAAGGCACTTGAGCGTTGCTAGTGCAATGGGGATTTTTCAACAGTAATCGCGAGTTGGACTGCGCAACGCGTAAATAGCTTCGGACTGGCAGACACCCCGTCCCACAATGCCGACGCCCGCTGGGCACTTGAATGGCGCAACCCTACTCGGGCGATCAGTGCTATGCTTTGGCCTTCCGTCACGGCAATTCGTGCGCGTCCGCATGAACAGGATAGAGGCTCGCATCGGGAGGTGCTCAATGGCTGTTAGGCTTGAACATGCGAATCTCACTGTACGCGATATCGATGGGATGATCCGATTTCTGCAAACTGCCTTCCCCGAATTCAGAGTGCGCGGCGAAGGCAAAAATCGCGATGGCGGCCGATGGGTGCATGTCGGCACGGATCAAACTTATATCGCGTTGAGCCCAGCAAAGCGGGAACCGGAGCAACACTGGATGCCATATCAAGGCGCGCCCGGTGTGAATCATCTTGCTTATGAAGTGGATGACGTTGAGGCCTTGTGTCAACGAATGATGTCAGCCGGATACCAGGACTCCACGCCACCGAACGCGCATCCCTACCGCAAGCGCCGGTATTTCTACGATCCGGAGGGCAACGATTGGGAGTTCGTCGAGTACCTCTCTCAGGAGTCCACTCAGCGCAACGATTACACGTTGCCGGATCGATAGGCACGTGCTCGTACCAGCGAGCGATGAAGCCGGCCTGAAGCGAAACCAAAAATGGGGACTGCGACGGTGAGACAATAATTGTTGTAAACAAGGCGGGCGCGATTACACCAGCGATTTCGGGGTTACTGGTGAGATCGCGAGTTGGTGTTGAAAAAGTCACCGAGTTGGTGCTTGCGAGGGCGACAACA
>DAIMDJ010000389.1:0-3083 GCA_036725905.1 Terriglobales bacterium | reverse complement strand
AGCCACCAATTCCGGAAATTCTGAGCCGTTTTGTATTTTCTGGCAAGGTCTCTTCTGGGTTGAGATGACGGGTTCTCCCGGAGGGTCCATCGAGGTGGATAAAGCGTCCGCGCTCGAGAATCCGATCGAGGATGGCTGCCGCCATATCTTCGTCGTGTAGGACCTTACCCCAGTCATTCAGTTGTTTGTTGGTTGTGAAGATCATCGGCCGCTTCCTCAGGTGCCGATCGTTCACCACATGGAAGAGCACGTTGGCAGCGTCCGGCCCGTAGGTCAGATATCCGACCTCATCGATGACGAGGACGTGAGGGTGCGTGTAGGTGGTCAGCGATTCCTGGAGATTTCCACGCTTGCTGGCGTTCGAGAGGTCCTCGATGAGTTCCGCCGCGGTGGTGAAGAGAGTCTCGAAGCCGTTCTGGATGGCGCGGTACCCGATGGCCACCGCCAGATGAGTCTTTCCTCTGCCGGTCTTACCGTGCAGAATCAACGACCGCCCCTCGGTGACGAAGTCCAGCCCGAGGCAGGAGCCGATCACGGACTCCCGGAGCGTTGACTGCAACGCGAAGTCGAACTCGTCGATGGTCTTGAAGAACGGGAAGTGTGCGCTCCGCGTACAACGTTGCAGTCGCGTCTGTTTCCTTCGCGCCACTTCTTCGGCCAGCAGCAGAGCCAGGAAGTCCCGATAGGACCAACCTTCCTTCTCAGCCCGATCAGCGACCTCTTTGTAAATCCGGCGCGTGTGCGCCAAGTTGAGGCGTCGGAAGTGAGCCTCGAGCTGGCCTTCGGAGAGTTCCAGATTCTTCGACGTGTGGTCGTCCTGCTTGGGCGTCAGCAATGTCTCTCGTGGATTTTTCCTAACCTGTTCTTTCCTCATGGGATTTCCTCCTGAAAAACTAAGGAACGCTGAAGAAAATGCTCAATGTAGGTGGCACCAAAAACTTGCTCTTCGAGTCCCTGTTCCATGGCGCGGCGAAGAACCTCGGCTCCATGGCTCTGCAAGATGTCGTGCAGCCGATCGATATCGTAAAACCACTGCCTGGGTCGGCGGTGAACGATCTCGGTGAGGTAGAGGAAAGCAGGTTCTCCGAGTTCCAACAACTGCTGGCGCTTCAGATAACGCTTGCCGCGCTTGCCCGATACCGCCGCCACCATGGCCGCGCGATGCGCGGCGAGCGTGGAACCCTCGTGGGCAATGAATTTCCGCGGATGGTTGACTTCATATCTGCCCGCCACGATGCGTACGCGATCGGCGTACAAGTACAGCGTCGCCGGCATGCTAATGGCCTCGGGAGGCATCGAGTAGGGATGACCATCGTGCAAAACGGTACCCGTCGGTCCTACATAGACAGGAATGCGAAGCGCTAGATCTTGCGGATGCACCTTCAGGGAACGAAGTCTGGAGGCCTCTTCGGCAAGACGCACGGCGGGGATGATGCCCGTGGCGCGGCAGGCACGCTCCTGATTCACTTCA
The DNA here is from genome assembly GCA_036725905.1 of Terriglobales bacterium. Taxonomy (GTDB): domain Bacteria; phylum Acidobacteriota; class Terriglobia; order Terriglobales; family Acidobacteriaceae; genus QIAB01. Next base: position 1,612 of record DAIMDJ010000389.1, on the reverse strand, counting down.
CGATGCCATTCGATGAGTTGCTGTGCGAGATCCTCTTGATCGTGGAAGCGGCGCACTTTGAAGAAGGAGGACTTTACGAAACCCACCAGGTTCTCAACAGCACCCTTTTGCTGCGGACTATGAGGCCAACACAACTCCACCCCGACGCCCAGCTCGAGCATGACGTAAGCGAAGACCGGATTCCATTCCGTGACCTCGCCGTTTCTCTGCCACTTTAAGGCCACTGTCTTTGGCCGATCGAACACGCACATCAGCGGAGCTCCACCCCAACGGTCGAGATGTTCGGCCAGGTTGCGCACCAAGCTCTCCACGGCCTGGTCCTTCACCACACTGACGCAAATAAATCGGGAGTACTTCAGGCGAGAAGCGAAGAAGTGGATACGATGAATCGACCCATCAAGAAAGGTAACGTCGACTTCGCCGAAGTCATGTTGGCTAAATTCTCCGGGCAGACCTTCAAAACGAATCAGCGGCTTTATCTCTTTCGGACGAACAGAAGCCACCAGAGCGTACAAGGCGGTCTTGCCTCCCTGGTAGCCCGCTTCTCGAGCCCGGCGAAGGATCTCCAGAGAGGGTAGGTCAGGTTTTTCTTCCAGAATCTTTACGACGGATTTCCGGAAATCCTCAACGATGCTTGGTCTGCCGATCCGCCGCTTCTCTCGCTCAGCGGCATCATCGACATGAACCACCGGAACTTCTTCTGCAATGCGCTTAACAGAGCACAGGGACACTCCCGCCAGACGGGCCACTTCGGCCTTGGAGTGACCAACCTTCAGTAGAATCTCGATTTCGTGACGCTTTAACATTCCTAACATCCTCCTCCCTCCGCCCCACCGGCTTACCGACCGGGGGCACAGAGAGAGTTTTAGCCCTTCCGGCTATTGCCGGACGGCTCAGAATTTCCGGAATGAAAAGGGTCAGAATTTTCGGAACCGACAGCATTTCTACGGGAGTTAGACAGAGGCTTATTCTTTGTGGAATTTGAGGAGGACCCGAAACCACTCACTAGACTCCAGTATGTGAAGGCGCTCGAAAGGACTAAGCGAATAGAAGAAGTGAGGTGGAACAACGCAAAATATCCCTACAAAGTGCCGGAAGACAAGTGGAAGGAACTGTTGGCGAAAGCCAAGAGATAGCTGGTGCTCTAGCGGCTCGCCATCTTCTGGGCCATGTGCAAAATCAGCTTGCGGTCTTCATCGCTTGACTTGCCCAAAAGACGACGAAGCTTGCTCAGAAATCGCGCATCTCTTCCTGAGCTACCCCAAGCGTCTTTCTCTGCCGATCTTTGCTTGAGCAGATTTGGCAACTCAGGGGGCTGGTCGCCTTCGTAAAAGAGTTGATAAAGAGGGACCTCGAAAGCACGCGCCAGCTTTTCCAGCGTCTCAACAGCAGGAACGGTATGGCCATTTTCGACGCGGGAAATGTAACAGCGAAGTAAGCCAGTGCGCTTTTCAACATCACCTTGGGAGAGTTTCTTTTCCTCGCGCATTTCGCGGAGGCGGTCGCCAATAATCATGGCGGAATTATTTCACTGAGAGAGATACAAAGCAAGCAGTCTGCCGCAGTCTATTTTTCCAGATTCGCTGTAAGCTGCACTTCCGAACCTGACTGA
>DAIMDJ010000388.1:0-3105 GCA_036725905.1 Terriglobales bacterium | reverse complement strand
CGGCGTGGTTTTAGGTACTTTGTGGTTGGTGTGTTCATCCTAGTGGCGGCATTCGGCTACCTGCAATGGGCTTCTCAGTCGCGAGCCGGATCGTCAGCACGACCCAGCGTCGTATCTTCACCGAGCACTTCTTTACCACCGCTGGCGCAAGCGAAGGATGTTTCACACCCCAAGCCGCTCGATGACCGGCAGCCCGCAGCGGTTTCCAGCATTGCACCCGACTCAAGCGTCAACAGGAAGCCTTCCGAAGCCGGCCCACGGTCCGAACCATCGCGGCAGGCGATCGGTCCAGAACCCGCGAAGAACGAAACGGATGGAGCCGGAGCGGATGAATTAGCTGCTGCTCAGCGGTATCTGGAAGGGAGAGACGCGCCGCGCGACAGCTCACAAGCCGCGAAGTGGTTATGGAAGGCTGTCGGCAAACAGAACCCTGGCGCCGCGCTCATGCTGGCCGAACTTTACGCGCGAGGCGATGGCGTTGCGAAGAGCTGCGATCAGGCGCGGCTTCTGTTAGTTGCTGCGGCAAAGAAAGGCGCGCCCAGCGCCGGCTTGCGGCTGCGCAATCTGGAATCCAACGGCTGCCAGTGAAAAATCTGATCCCGGTGTTGTAGACAAAAGGCCTCCGGGATGCCGGAGGCCTTCAGCATAAATAACTGCGGTTTTGCTAGTCGAAAGAATCCTGCGCCCTCAGCTCCCGGCCGAGGTTCAGGACGCTGTGCTCCCAGCTCTCAAGCACATCAGGCATGGGCGAGAGACTCGTGTCTCCGCGCTTCATACCAGAGCGCGAGCTCGACCCGGTTCCAGAGTCCGAGCTTGTCATAGATGATTCGTAAGTAATTTTTGACAACGTGTTCTGTGGTTCCAATTTGTTGCGCGACTTCACGGTTCTTGAGCCCTTGTGCGACGAGTTCGATAACCCGCTGCTCGGTTGCACTGGGTGCTCGCTTTCCAAAACGCTCTGTTCCGAACATATCTGCCTCCGGTATAGCATGGTCGCAAGTTTTACTCGTTTTATTCCGCCGGTGATTCCGAATCGCATAAACAGACGATTGAAGTGTGCCTTCACTGTTCGCCGCGCCATCTGAAGCTGCCCGGCGATCTCGGAGTTGTCACAGCCCTGGAGCAGCAATTCGGTAATCTGCTGCTCCCTGGGGCCCAGTCGGATCGATCTTTCTTTCATTGCCCTTCCCCTGGTTCTATGAATGTCCGCCGGCGTTCCGCCAAAGACTACGCCAACATCTGGGCGCCCGTTGCACACCCAATTCCGGCGGACCTTCAAAAATTATTGTGACTTCTTCCAAAATTCATAGCACTCAAAATGCCAACGTGAGTGGCTGTCTTCAGAAATTGATCAAGAACTGCGAGGCGGTGTAATCGCGCAGCGAACTTCTGAGAGTTCCATGAGATCCCAAAGAAATAATGCTCAATTGCGCAGGATGCAATGTGATTATGGGAACAGGACCAGGCCGAGGCCGGCATTTTTGATAGAAGAAGAGCCGCTGGGGCGACACATTGGAACCAATCCTCAGGCATTGAACTGATGAGTTGGTTAAGTGGTACACCTTATCATGCGTCTGCTGTTGTGCCGTTACGTGCCGCTTGCTCGGCACATAACCGACAGAATGGCAGCCGATGAATAGAATATGCACCGCATGTGCATTATTATCTTTAGGCTAAGGCGAATGCCCTATGACAAAATTCCTGTACTTTTTGAGTGTTCCTGGAACTAATTACACTTTCGTGTTGGCGATAACTCCTGGTCTGTCCTGTGGACATTGTGATTTTTTCAATGCAGTAACATGAAAGTGCTGGATTTACATTCGCAAGTCAGATCTCAGATTATGAAATTATCTGTCGTCATGCCAATCTATAACGAGCGCAATACGCTGCGCTCTGTAATAGAACGCGTGCTGTCGGTCCCGCTGGAGATAGAGATGCTGTGTGTGGATGATGGTTCGGGCGATGGCTCACGAGAAATGCTGGCTGACCTACAGACCGAGCACCCAAACTTGCGGATGTTTTTGCAGCCGTGCAACATGGGTAAGGGTGCGGCGCTTCGGCGTGGGATACAGGAAGCTACCGGTGATTTCGTGGTCATTCAGGACGCGGATCTCGAATACGATCCGCAGGACTATCCCACACTGCTTGCCCCTCTCATACAGGGCAAAGCTGATGTGGTTTATGGGTCGCGTTTCCTGGGCAGCGGACCCCATCGCGTGTTGTACTTCTGGCACTCGGTAGGAAACTGGATTTTGACTTTGCTTTCCAACTGCCTCACTAACATCAACCTCAGTGATATGGAGACCTGTTATAAGGCATTTCGCCGGGAGGTGATTCAATCCATCCCTATCGAAGAGAATCGCTTTGGGTTCGAGCCGGAAATCACGGTCAAAGTTGCTAAACGGCGATTGCGAATCTACGAGGTCGGCATCAGTTACTGGGGTCGCACCTATGAAGAAGGAAAGAAAATTGGATGGAAAGATGGTGTGCGGGCCTTGTGGTGCTTGCTGAAATATTCCATCAAGGAGCCGGTGAAAGCCGTCGAATCTACGTCGCAATCTGCACAGATCGAGGAACGAAGCCAGAAATTGGCAGCCAGCGAAACTAGGCAGCCTAACGAGCGCCGGGGCTAACCCGCCGCCGTAGACCGGACGTGTTGCGGGATGATGGCTGGCTGCCTTGGTTTGCCTTCGAAACACCGGGAGGCGTCTGGTGACTAAAATTCAACGCCTTCCGGGCTGCACGTGTGTCGTTCGACTTCGGCGCTCCAGCATGCGCCGTTTTGTTGCTCTGGTCTTTGCTCTTCGTCCCTGCCGATTTAGCGGTGTCGCGCTCGAGCTTGTTAAGTTGGTCATCGACACCCGTTTTTGTGCCCGGCTTGGGATCTGGCGCTATAAGCGCATGGCGGGGACCTGTGGCCTTGATCGAGGGCATCGGCCTTGCTTTAGTGCGGTGGCCGGTAGCTGGTCTTGGGTTCTGAGCGAACCCGGCGAGAACCGCTATTCCCAGCCCTAAGCAAATCACAGAAAATCGCTTCATATGGAAAATGCTCCTTAATAGGCGACCGCGCCAAGGCTCTATAATACTCGCTTGCAGAGCCGCTTT
>DAIMDJ010000387.1:0-3109 GCA_036725905.1 Terriglobales bacterium | reverse complement strand
CGGCGCGAACAACGCACGCGGTGCCAAAGCCGCTGGCGGAGCGAACGCAGACCGCGGGATGAATAACACGCGCGGAGCCAACACCGCCGGTGGGGCGAACGCAGGCCACGCACTTAACGCCTCCCGCACGACGACGGCAGCTCACCGTGGCCCACCGACCACAACTCGGGAAATCAAGACCCGCTCTGGAGCCAGCGTGCAGGCGAGCTACAAAGGCGGTCATGTCCGCACCATCCAGGCGCACAACATGAAAATTGAACACAGTGCGCACGGCCAGCGGCGGATTGAGACTGTCCACAACGGCCGCCGTGTGGTGAGCATGGGTGGTCGTCGTGGCTATATGGAACGCCCCTACCTTAACCGCGGAGGCCGGACTTATGTCCAGCGCACGTATTACGTAGGCGGCCGATCTTACGTGTACGCCTACCGCACCTACTATTACGGCGGCGCACCCTACTACGGTTATGCGCCCGCGTACTATTACCAGCCCGTCTACTACGGATGGGCCTACAACCCTTGGCCTGCACCCGCTTATTACCGCTGGGGCTACTACAACGATCCCTGGTACGGCAATTACAACTATTACTATCAGCCGTATCCCGCCTATCCTTCTGCGTCCCCCTGGCTCACTGACTACATCCTCTCTGAGAACCTCAGAGCTGCCTATGAAGCGAGCTTGGCCGGAAAGGCTAGCCCGCTTCGAGCGCCTTTTAATCAGTCTGAGGATCTGACTGCTTCGTTGTGGTCGTCCGATTCCCTGATTGCCGGTAATCTCGATGCCGCCTATGGAGCCGCTCTTTATATGAGTGCTGGAAAAGAAAGCGGGAGCGCATCGCAAGCCCAACTCAGTCCTGAAGTGAAGCAAGCGCTAGCTGAGGAGGTAAAACAGCAGATTGCGGCCGATAAGTCCTCTGCAGAAACCTCTCAGCAGGCTGCTTCCAAAGGTGACGAGTTGCCTCCAGCACTCGATCCCAAGCGCCGCATTTTTGTGGCGTCCAGCAACCTTGATGTCACGACAACTGATGGCACCGAGTGCCAGCTCAGTCAAGGTGATGTCATCGAACGCGCCAGCGACGCCGCCGATGCGGACAACAACGTCGAAATGGTCGTCAAGAGTGCCAAGAAGGACGATTGCTCCGCTGGCACTCACGCTGGCGTGGCCACCAGCGATCTGCAAGAAATGCACAATCATTTCCGGGAATTGATTGATGCTGGAATGAAGTCACTGGCAGAAAAATCTGGGAAAGATGGCCTGCCAGCCGCTCCCGACACCAGCACGAAGGCTGGCGAAGTTCCCGCCCCTGCGCCCGATGGGAACGTTGACAGCGAACTACAACAGCAACAGAAAGACGCCGACCAGACCGAGGCGGAAGTCCCGCAGCAGGACTCGGGCGGCGAATAGGTGGTCAACCGAATGGGCGGGAGCGTCGCGCACAAGGCTTCGCTCCCGCTTCCGATCTCATAGGAGGAATTTGCAATGCGGCCCAGAATTAACCTCTCCCTTCAAGTCGCCGCTGGGATTCTCGCCCTGATCGCACCATGCTTCCTGGCTGCGCAAGGCGCGCCCGCGGTTTCGCTTGAAGAACAACTCAGTGCGCAATACACGTTGGTGAAGATGGGTTCAGACTCCAGCGGACCTGCCGTGGTTGAGCCGGGCACCATACTGGCTATCCAAAAGGGCGGAATCCTTGGCGTTCCCTACGGAAACATGAACATGCTCCCTGCGAAGTATCAGGATGGAACCCTCCATCCTCCGGCTACAGCGACCAGCAATTCGGCCACTAGCATGGGGTCGAAAGTGTGTGGCTTGTTCGGCAAATGCAACAGCACAAAAGAGCAGGTCGGGAAACAGACAACAACCCGCTTGTTTCAGGTCGGAGAAAAGGTCTACCCCTCAAAAATTGAGGTTCACCCCGACAAGGATATAGTTGCCTTGAGCGTCATCGCCTGTGATTCCTGTAATAACGTCAATCCGCCGACGTATTACAAGTCTCAGGTTGTGTTCCAATTTGCCAAAGGATATTTGGCGAAGGCCAGTCCGCCGCAGATCGAAGATGTCATCGCCCAGGTCTTTACTATCGACGACAGCAGTGGCAACCAGCAGAACGGCGGTGGCTCCGCGCAGGGCAATCAGGATGCCCAGGGCGGACAGGCTGCGCAGGCAGCAAATGAACCACCCAAACAGCCGGAAACCATTCAGATGGGACAGACGATGGATGAAGTATCGGCATCGCTCGGACAGCCTGAAAAAATCGTGAACCTCGGTCCCAAACAGATCTACGTTTACAAGGACCTCAAGGTCACGTTCGTGAGAGGAAAGGTGGTGGACGTGCAGTGAAGACGTGATCGCTCTGGTTCAATTTGGAGAGGATTCCGACAACCACCCACTTGATCCCAAGCCCGGTGTGTACTATTCTGCGAATACACCGGAAAGGAGGTGGTCGGATGACAAGTTCTGATGGCAGTAGATGTATCCAAAGACCAGGTGAGGTGGCTGAGACTTAGGGCGGTTGCTCTAGGACTTCGCAACTCGACCGGTGAGTAGGATTGATTCCGCCCGGCGTCAGGTCGCGCCGGGGCTTCAAGACCCGGAGTTCGCCGAAGAGGCCACTTTAGAGTGACCACCTCTTGGTCAATCCCAAGCAGTCCACCGGGCGGCCCGCGTGATTCATAGCGCGGGCCGTTCTGTTTTCCAATGCGATGAGAATTGGCGCTCGAAAAATCAATCTGCCGCCTTGCTCAATGCTGACTGAATCACCTCGGCAGTGTCTTTTGCCAAGGGCAGTTTCGCCAGTTCTTCCGCGCTGAACCAGCGGGCCTCATCCGCATCACCGGCGGCGCATAGCTCTCCGGAGACTCGCTGGCAGAGAAAGTCAATCAGAACGTAATGATAAAGAGTGCGTTCATCGAGATCGCGCACAACGCGATCGAAGACCCCCAGCAACTCGAGCGGCTCCACCGTGAGTCCAGTTTCTTCGAGCGCCTCGCGCGCCACCCCTTGGCGGACGGTTTCCCCTAATTCCAGTATGCCTCCGGGAATCGACCATTCTCCGGCCAGCGGCTCGTGCCCGCGCTTCACCAGCAGAACTCGGGCATTGTCGATAATGAC
>DAIMDJ010000386.1:0-3130 GCA_036725905.1 Terriglobales bacterium | reverse complement strand
TGGCTCAACTGCTCTATCTCTCCGCCGGCATCACTCGGCAGCGAAAGTATCCGGGCGGCGAGATTTACTTTCGCGCCGCGGCCTGCACCGGAGCGCTTTACGAAGTCGAGCTGTATCTGGTTTGCGGTGACCTCGCGAATCTCGAGGCCGGCCTCTATCACTTTGCTCCTGCGGAGTTCGGCCTGCACAGGCTGCGCGTCGGAGATTATCGCGCTGTGCTAGTTGAAGCGACCGCGGCTGAGCCCGCCATCGCTCACGCGCCGGTTGTTATCGCCTGCACCTGCATCTATTGGCGCAATGCTTGGAAATATCAGGCGCGTACCTATCGCCATTTCGGCTGGGACAACGGCACTGTGCTGGCGAATCTTCTCGCGGTAGCGACGGCCGTGGGACTGCCTGCAAAGGTTGTGTGCGGCTTCCAAGATGCGGAGGTCAATCGCCTGCTGGACGTTGATCCGCAGCGCGAGGTGGTCTTTTCTCTCGTGGCCCTTGGCCACGTCTCGGCTCTCCCGCCGCAACCGCCTAGTGAAATCTCCCCTCTCGGGCTGGAAACCGTCCCGCCCTCGCAGCGCGAGGTTGACTATCCGCTGATGCGCGAAATGCACGCCGCCTCTTCCCTGCATACGGCCGATGAGGTCCACAGGTGGCGCGGCGGCACGCCGCTGACCAGGTTTCCGCCACCTACCGGGCAGGTCGCTCACCTCCAGCCTCTCTCGAATGCAGAGATGCCTCACGACCCGATCGAGCAGGTCATCTTGCGACGTGGTTCTACCCGCAAGTTTGCCCGAGCGCCGATCAGTTTGGCGCAGCTCTCCACCATGCTCGACCGAGCCACCCGCGGCGTGCCCGCAGATTTCCTCGATCCGCCTGGAACTCAGTTAAACGACCTCTACTTGATTGTCCATGCGGTCGAAGGGCTTGATCCGGGAGTTTACGTGTTCCATCGCGAGCGCAGGCTGCTCGAAGGCCTGAGGCGGGGGAATTTCCGGTCCGAGGCTGGTCACCTCGGATTGGACCAGGAACTGGCCGCGGACGCCGCCGTGGACATATTTTTCTTGGCAGAGCTGCGACCTATTTTGCAGCGCTTTGGGAATCGTGGATACCGCGCGGTGCAGCTCGAAGCCGGCATTCTGGGAGGCAAGCTGTATCTTGCGGCCTACGCCCAGCACCTGGGCGCTACTGGCCTGACTTTTTATGACGACGAGGTGACCCGGTTCTTCTCCCCTCACGCGGAAGGCAAGAGTGCCATTTTTCTCGTGGCTATTGGCAAAAGTGCCAAACAGAAACTCCAGGAGACTTAGAAAGTGATCCTAGCGCGAACTGGGCTTAGCTTCTTTTTCTTCGTAATTTAAATCCACCATTCAACGTCTTCTAATTCCACATTTTCCATAAGGAATGATTGGGATTGCGCGCTAGTCGCATGCGCAGGCTTGAAGCTAATTTTCGAGTTCGGGCACGCCTTGTCCTATAGGCTCACAAACCACTCCGTTGTCATCAGCCGAGAGAGCTTTTATGGCATATCAGCAGCACGGAATTGAAAAAAAGGACCGGGCGATAGCAGCTCGGGAAGAAGAGAAAGGACTATGCGGATTGGTGTATAGGTCGGTGGCACAGGCTGTCAACCTGCAGTGTCTGGCGCTCGTTTCCCAATAGGGAGGCTAAGTGTGTAGTATGGAGCGCTTATAGGCCGTCTATAACAACACTTTTGAGGGGGATCTGATGGCGAATATCGCCGAGATGGTGAAGGAGCTTCAGCAGGAACGAGATCGGTTGAATCAGGCTATCGCAGCCTTGGCGCCGCTCGCGGGAACGAATAGGACTTCGTTCCCACGAGGTGAATCGAGCGGGCCACGTCGAACCTTGTCCGCGGCGGCGCGAAGGAAAGTTTCGCTGGCGCAGAAGGCGCGCTGGGCCAAATTGCGCGCAGAGAATTCCGCGAAAGCTAAGACTAGCAGCACAATGAACACTGGCAAGCGAACTATGTCAGCGGCAGGTCTAGCGCGGATCAGAGCGGCAAATAAGGCGCGATGGGCAAAGTGGAGAGCGGCACAGAAGAGAGCCGCATAGGAACAAATGGCGTGTATTCCGCCTTGGCAGCTGCGATCCTGGGGCTGCACTTGCTGTTCATCCTCTGGATCGTATTTGGCGCCGCGCTCACACGGCGTCGTCCCTTATTGCGCTGGCTGCATCTTGGTTCCTTAGTGTGGGGTATCCTGATCGAAATCCTGCCCTGGACCTGCCCCTTAACCTGGGCGGAAAACTTCCTGGAGACTCGGGCAGGGATTGCGCCGTACCAGGGTGGATTCCTGCTGCACTATCTCGACGCGTTGATTTATCCGAACATTCCACCTGGGTTGCTCACCGGCCTTGGGGTTGCCGTATGTGTCGTCAATCTAGGCATCTATGCTCGCCGTTTCCAGCGCCGAGAGCTCGTAGGTTGGTAAGGATCCGCTGGGTTGAGACGAAAGCACAGCAAGGGAAGCGACATAGAAGAAACGAGAGCGAGCAAATCACCTAGCCACGAAGCCTAGTCGCCCGCATTAGATACGGCTCAGTCATCGTGAGATTCCCGAAGCGATTCCAATGATGCACGAGCGAGCAGCTTCCGCTCGATGGTGCTGAGCAGCGCCCCGATGTCCACGGGCTTCACAAAGTAATCGTCTACCTCAGTGTGGATGGCCTGGAGCGCCGTTTCAAAGGCGGGGTATCCGGTGAGTAGAATAGTTACGCAAGCTGGGTTCACTTCATGCGCAGTATAGATCACAGTGAATCCATCGCCCTCCGCGTTGATGTTTAAATCAGAGAGCACAACATCGAAGACGCGGCCGCGGATGGCGGCAAGTGCTTCGGACAAGGTAGCCGCGACCTGCACTTGAAACCCGTGCTGCTCTAAAACCGGTGGTAAGGCAAGGCGGATGTTGGGCTCGTCGTCCACGAACAGGAGGCGCTTCCCAATTCTGTGCCCGGGTGGAGCGTAGAGCCTGGCCCGCCGTTCGTTTGCGCCCGCTTCCAGAACGGCATTGAGTTCTTCAATTATGGCAAGAAGTTTGTCGGGATCTCGCTCCTGAACGGCGCGACGGGCGATTTTTTTCCAATCCGGTTTCTCTGTCTTCACTGGACACATTGTAGG
>DAIMDJ010000385.1:0-3135 GCA_036725905.1 Terriglobales bacterium | reverse complement strand
TTTGCGGCAATGTGGTCGCGCTAGATGGATTCCCCACAGGGGAAGGCTCTCAGAGTGGGGGTTGAGTTGCAAAGATTGCCTCGCGGCGGCGACAATCGGCATTGTGCAGAACGCGCAGCCATCTTCTTCTATTGCCGAGAACCCATTTCATGTTGGGAGCATGGTGATTGCTACTCTCGGCAATCCGCGAGAGAAATTCTGGGGCGCGATTCTGGCGCTTACGCCTGAAGGCTTGAGCCTCTGTGGAATTGAGCTGGCATCGTTCGATGATCTGGTGTCGATGGTGAAGGAAGGAGATCCTTTCTCGCCGGCGGTTGTGTTCTTTCCCATGCACCGCATCGAACGGATCGAACTCGATTTGGCGGATGGCGACATTCCTTCTCTTACCGATCGCTTTGCAGCAAAGACAAATCTGAATGCGGCCGAAGTTCTCACCCGCCACCGGGCTCATGTGCGTTCATCAAGAGAGGCGCCGTGAAACAACTGCTCTCAGCACCGAACCAGTTGACCCTCCTGCGCATGGCATTTCTGCCTTTCATTGTGATCAAGCTGGTCGAAGGCCACTACGGCTGGGCGCTTGCGCTGTTTATCTTTGCCGGCCTCAGCGACGGCCTGGATGGCCTGCTCGCCCGCACTCTCAAGCAGCAAACCGTGCTCGGGCAATATCTGGACCCCATTGCCGACAAGCTTCTGCTCAGCACGATGTTCCTGGTGCTCTCGATCCTGCACAAAATTCCGTGGAAGTACACGGTTTTAGTCTTCAGCCGCGACATTTCGATTCTTAGCGCCAGCGTTGTTCTGTACGCCATTGCGGGTTTGCGCGACTTTCGTCCCAGTATTTTCGGGAAGGTCAATACGTTTGCTCAGGTGGCTGCGGTCTTCTTTGTCATGCTGTTTGAATTAGACCGGAGCCGGTGGGTTTGGATTACGCGCACCACGTTCTTGCATGCAACGCTGGCGTTCACGATTGTCTCCGGCCTGCATTACGTGTTCGTGGTAGGGCAGCGTTTGCTCGCTCATTCTGAAACGCCCGCCAAGAGTGCAGCCCGGCAACGGGCGTAATTTGACCGTGTTTCTTTCATCCCCCTAGAATTGATGATTCTTATCGCAGTCCTGAACTCACTATGGCTCTGCGGCTCTATAACACAATGTCTGCAAAGGTCGAGGAGTTCCGGCCGCTTCAGAATAACGAAGTGCGCATGTACAGTTGTGGTCCGACAGTATATGACTACGGGCACATCGGAAACTTCCGCACGTTCGTTGCGGTGGATATCTTGCGGCGATTTTTCCGGCAGAGCGGCTACAAGCTTCGCCACGCTATGAACATCACCGATGTGGATGACAAGATCATCCGCAACTCCGCGCACGAGGGCGTCAGCGTAAAGCAATACACGGCGAAATATGAAAAGGCATTTCTGGAAGACTCGGCAACGCTGAATATTGAACATCCTATTCTCACCCGCGCCACGGACCACATTCTGCAGATGGCAGAGTTCATCGCCAAGCTGGAGCAAAAAGGGTTCGCCTATCGTACGGAAGACGGATCGTATTACTTCCGCATCGCCAAGTTTCCTGGCTACGGCAAACTTTCCAAAAAAGATTTTGCGGGAATGGAAGACGGCGCAAGGGTTGATGTGGATGAGTATGAAAAAGATAACGCACGCGACTTCGCGCTGTGGAAAGCGCCGAAGAAGGGGGAAGCGTCATGGGAGAGCCCGATTGGGCGCGGGCGCCCCGGCTGGCACATCGAGTGCTCGGTGATGTCAATGCTGGAGCTGGGCGAAAGTTTCGACCTGCATGCCGGCGGCGAAGACTTGATCTTTCCCCATCATGAAAATGAAATTGCGCAATCCGAGGCGCTCACGGGAAAGCCATTCGCGCACTTCTGGTTTCACGCGCGGTTTCTTCTCGTTGAAGGCGAGAAGATGTCCAAGAGCGCGGGGAATTTCTTTACCATCCGCGACCTGGTGCTCAAAGGGCATAAGCCTTCGTCTATCCGACTGCTGCTCGCTTCGGTTCCTTACCGCAACCAGCTTAATTTTACTTTCGACGGGCTGAAGCAAGCAGCTAGCAACGTGGAGAAGCTGCGCAACTTCCACTTGCGATTGACCACAGGGCAGTTCTCTCCAGGAAGTAACCCCGAGATGCAGGAGTTAGCAAACGAAGCTGGTGAGCGCATGAAATCCGCTCTGGAAGATGACCTCAACACCGCGCAGGCCCAGGCGGCGATTTTTGAGATGGTGCGGAAAGCGAACGTCGCGATTGATGCGGGGCAGATCAAGCAAGGTGATGCGCGATCGCTGCTTGCCGCGCTCGGCAAGTTCGATGAAATCTTTGCCGTGTTAAAAGACGACGATGCTCCTAAGATGCAATCCATTCTGCAATGGGCCAAAGAACAAGGGCGTGAGAAGGAAATTAGCGCGGAATTGATCGAGGTGGTTGGCGCACAGAGCATCTCGGACAAAGAGGTTCAGAAAAAAATCGCCGAGATCGAAGCCGCGCGCGCCGCTCGGGATTTCAAGCGGTCTGATGCCATCCGCGCTGAGCTGAACGATGCGGGCATAATGGTGGAAATCACGAAGGATGGGGTGCGCTGGAGAAGGAAGTAGGACACGTAGGGCGGACGCCCCCGTCCGCCCGGTCGCGAAGAGTTATTTACAACGGCCCATACACAGCAGATTCCTCGGACGCTCTTGCCGCGCGAGCGCAGCTGCGAACGGCTCGGAATGACAAGCCCTACGATTCTAGATAGTCTGATTCAGACCGCTTATCAATATGCAACGTCCCACCGGTGTCACTGCTATCGCGGTGGTTTTCCTTCTGATTGCGGCGTCTCTAGGTGGCATCGGCGTTGTGATGCTCGTGTGGTCGGAAGCTGTGTCGATGACACGAGGCGCACCCCTGCTGTACGGATTAGACCTGGGCGGCCCGTACGCGGCTCTGCTAGTAGGCGCGGCCTGGGCGCTGATTGGCTGCGGATTGCTCCGCCTCTACGACTGGGCCCGCTTGGCGGCGATGTTCGTGATCATATCGGGAGTAGGGGTGCTGGTAGCCCGCTTCGCACTGAACGCCTCCCGGTTTCGCTCGTCCTTAGTTTGGGAAGGGATCGAAGTTTTTATGCGTGTGGCGGTCGTG
>DAIMDJ010000384.1:0-3148 GCA_036725905.1 Terriglobales bacterium | reverse complement strand
TGTAGCACTGCGTAGCGTTTTCGCGACAGCAATGTGCTTATTCTCACTCCAGTCTGCTCAGCGATCTCGTTGAAGCTGTATCCCATTAGCTCTTGGGCCAAGAACACTTCCCGTTGTTCATCCGGCAACTCGTCGAGAGCCGCATCCAGTTCTTCCGCTAATGCGTTTCGGATGAAAGCAGCCTCCGGTCCACCTTCTGGTGATGGAAGCAACTCGTCCAGCTGCAATGAATCGCCCTCTTCCGTCAGCCTCGGAGGCTCGATTCTTAGGGCTTCGCGCTTTTTCCTGCGAAAACGATCAATGATCCGATTGCGGGCCACGCGGAACAGCCAAGCGGTAACCTGCTCTACTGGCTTCATCAGCCGGTAGGCTTCCACGAGTTCGTAAAAGACGTCCTGTAGGATGTCTTCCGCTTCGCCCTGGTCGGCCACATGCTTGCGGATGAAGCTACGCAAGCCGGCGTACTCCCGATCGACTGCTTCAGAGATACGCTGGTCTTCTTGCGCCATCGGCCACTGTCTTCTCAGCGCCTCGTCCATCTATATCTGTAGACGATTGGGAAAGGGGAAATATTGTAAGGAAAATGCTCTGGTCGCGAATCTTGGTCTCCCGCGCACGCAAAGCGCGGGAAAATCTTCTTCAATGCCATGTGTTAGGAGCAAAGAAAGAAACGTCGGCGTCGCGAGTCCGGAGCGCAGGACTCCTTTTGGCAGAACACTTCTTCGTGGCACGAAAGAACGCAACACCGCGCTTCAACTCGGAGGTTAGGTCTGCCTCTGGGGTGATAACGTGGACTGGTTTGCCAGACTCACGCCCTAGCCAAACGTTCAATTGCTCGGGCGAACTTGTAACAAATCTACCCTGCTTCGAAACCGGCATTCGCTCGTCAGCCCATCTCTGAACTACCGAAAGGTTCACCCAGGAACTCAGCGATTCGCTTCCACCTTTAAACATCTCGGGCTGGCCTTTCGATTTGGCGATGGGTTTGGATGCCTTAGCCATAGCAAACCTGAAGGATCAGGTGCCGCCAGGCGGCGGCACCCTTAAATCAACGATGAACCCAAATTCTCTGCTTAGGCGACTGCTTCCTCCTGGTGCGCTGAAGCCGCTTGCTTTGCGGTTTCCTTTCCGAGAAAAGCCACCAACGCGACATTCACTTCATCGGGATGGGTCCAACTCACAGCGTGTGGGCCATCCTTGATCACCGACAGCCTCGCTCCCTTGATCAGCTTGGCGGTTCGTTGTCCCGCTGCCGCAAAAGGCACAATTCGATCGGAATCCCCGTGAATGACCAGCGTGGGAACATCGATGCGAGCTACATCCTTGCGGAAGTCTTCATGCCAGGTCGGCACGCAGGCAAGACTGGCCGTAGGAGAAGCGCTCGCGGCAACATTCCAGCTCGCCTGGACTGCTTGTTCGCTGATGCGCTTCCCCAACAGGACATCGGTGTTGTAGAAATTCTTGAAAAATTCGCTGAAGAAGGCGTAGCGGTCGGCGGCAACGGCTTTCTGGATTCCCTCGAAGACGCTGCCGTCTACACCTTCCTGATTGTCTTCGGTTTTCAGCAAGAAGGGTGGAACGCCACCGATTATGACTGCCTTGCTCACATCCTTCGATCCGTATTTTCCAATGTAGCGCGCCACTTCGCCTCCACCCATCGAGAATCCAACCAGCGCAAAGTTGCGCAGCTTAAGATGAGTCACAAGTTTGTGCAGGTCCTCGGCGAAAGTATCGTAGTTGTAACCCGTTGTTGGCTGACTGGATTTTCCGAACCCTCTTCGGTCATACGTGATCACGCGATGACCGGACTCGAGGAGCACCGGGAGCTGTTTCTCCCAGGAGGAACCGCTTAGAGGATACCCATGGATAAGAACGACTGGGTCACCCGAGCCGTGATCTTCATAGTAAAGTTCGAGGTCTGTGGAGTTTTCCTTTCCGACGCGTACGTACGGCATTGTGAATCTCCTTTCTCAATCAACTTGGCGTTGTGTTTGCAAGGTCAGAGGTCCTTTGCGGTTAGCAGTTGATCTGCTTGTTTGACTTGAGCCGCAAAGGTGCCGTGATTTAAGTGACATCACTTCCAATATATGCTGGGACAAATTATAGATGCGGCACCATCAGAAACGGTCAACAGTTTTGCACAGCCAATCCAATTTGGGCGATGCAGTCAAATCTAAGATCCTTTTGCAGAATATGTCAAAACACGGTGAATAGGATCAATGCTCACGGATAAGCCACCGCGCAAATCGAACCTCGCGGCATTCACAGAAAGCGATCGGATGCGGACCATCGATTTGCCACAGGATGGGAGTCTTCGCATAATCGCGAAATCCGTCGAATGCGCAATGAAAGCGGGAACCACAACGAATGTCCGTCACGCCTGCCAAGAGTTTCTGGAAACGACGTCAAGATTCTACGGAGTTCCTGATTGCGAGATTCGCGTCCTCGCAGCCAGGCCGTTGCGAGTGCGTGAAAACTGGGCGAGCGAACTCTTCGGGGATTACACCCCGGAAACCATGTTGATCCGCGTGTGGATGCGGACGGCAGTACGGAAGGAAATCACTTCCTTTGGAACGTTCCTGAGTACGCTATGCCACGAGTTCTGCCATCATCTGGATTTTCAGCAGTTCAGATTTCCCGATTCATGGCATACTCGCGGCTTTTACGAGCGAGCCGCCGCGCTGTATCACCATGCGAGAGATACCGCGCCGAAGCGACTCTTCTGGGTGCCAGTTGCAGGCGGGCGCTGGAGGATCGACTGGCCGCGTACCAATCGGGGCGCGTGATAGGCTCGGATGTGCGCGCTGAATTCTCGAATTGATTGCGAGAGTTATCGAGTTTCAATCCTGAACCTTCACGCGGTATTCTGGGCAGGAGTGGCTGATGTGGAAATTCATCTGGTAGACGGGATACGAGCTGTTCCGGCACTACTACGCGTTACCTTCCGCGCGCGATGTGAACGGGCGGGAAGTTGCTGCTGTTCGTGGTGTCGTCGCGTCGGTGCTGGGCATGATTAAAGAAGGTGCCACGCACGTCGCAGTTGCAACCGATCACGTCATCGAGTCTTTCCGAAATGACTTATGGCCAGACTATATCTATCGCTGGTGGGCGACTCGGCAGATGGCTATTCCGGATTGCCGGGCTGGGG
>DAIMDJ010000383.1:0-3171 GCA_036725905.1 Terriglobales bacterium | reverse complement strand
GATGGGCCGGCGTTGAAGCTGGTCCACTGGATTTTGACATTTGGTCCCATTGCCTTCTCGAACCAGCCATTGGCCTTGCCAATCATCGGCTGCGCATGAGTGATATTGGGGAACGCGCCCACACGAATGGTGGTTTGGGCGCGAAGTGCGCCAGAAAAACAAAAGACTGTAACGACCCAGACAGCGCAAAGCCAGATTCCTCGCTTCCCGCAAAGCCATCGACTACGCATCTTTGCCCCGTGGATTTCCGTGGACCACCATTGGCAAGACAGTGGCTTCTTCGGATTTTTTCTTGCGCTTGCGGCGGGTCGATTCCGAGCCTTGCCCGCCCACAATATCAGCCAGCGAAGTATGCTCAAGAATTTTGGCTGCAGCATCGCGAACATCCAGGAACACCTGATAAAGCGCGCGGTGCTCGGCATCGCGATCAATCAGGCTGCGAAGTTGTTCGGCGTCGCCGAAAGGCGCCAGTGGGCCATCGATCAGGCGGATAATCTCGCTAAGGCGAATTTCCCCAGGCGGTCGCCGCAACTGGTACCCGCCTTTAGCGCCGCGCACGCTCTCCACAATGCGGGCGTTCTTCATCTCAAGCAGGATGAGCTCGAGAAATTTTTCCGGAAGGTCTTCTTCATACGCAACGTCGCGAATGCGAATCGCACCCTGGTTGTAGTGACGCGCCAACATCATTAACGCCTGCAGCGCGTACAGCCCCTTTTGCGAGATCTTCATGCCAGATATTCTAGCAAATAGTCTACTGATTTAATGGACTTTATTGACATACAAGTCATTGCAAACATGGTGCCATTGCGCTTGCGCCGATGAAACCACGTTAATTCAGAGACTTATAACGACAACCGTTAGCAGCTCAAAATTGTGGCTGTGCACGCATTTTCCTTTTTGGGAGAACGGCTTGCGCCAATGTTGCAGAACAGGACGACTGCTCTAACATGCTGCTGGGAAAACTCCGGTTTGGCACTTATTTTGCGAAGGAGATCAGTTTACTGGCGCCGGTAAACCCCTTTAATTTTTGTCATTCCGAACCGCTTTAGCGGTGAGGAATCTGTTTTCGCATCTGCAGTTTGCTAAGCCACTGGGTTGGTAACTCGAAGAACTTGCACGGTGATGTTATCTGGCCCGCCCCGTTGCTTTGCCGTGTCGATCATCGCGTGACATGCTTTATCGAGCTTGCGCTCCGTCACAGCCTCTTCTAACTCTTTTTCACTTAATTGGCTCCAGAGGCCATCCGTGCATAGCAGCAGAACGTCGCCAGACTGAACGGTCACCGACTGGTCGGCACTATCGGGAGCTATGGCAGCGCCGGCCCCCAGAGCGGCGGTGAGAATGTGCCGCTGGGGGTGGGACTCAGCTTCTTCCTTGCTAATAACCCCATTTTCCACTAAGCGATTCACATAAGAGTGATCATGCGTCAGGCGCGAGATAGAAGAATCGCGAATCAGGTATAAGCGGGTATCACCGACATGCGCATAGTAAAGCTGGTTTTCGAGCAGGGCGACGGCCGTGCAGGTTGTCCCCATACCATGCAAAGCAGGGTTCTGAACGGCAAATTCCTGGATGCGGTAATGAGCGGCTAGGAATCCTTCCAAGAGAAGGGTTCGAGGGTGGCCGGCAGAGTTAGCGTATGTATTTTCAACCGCCTCGATGGCGATACGGCTGGCTTCCTGACCGCCTTCGTATCCGCCCATACCGTCAGCGACAATGGCGAGGCGGCCCTTCTGCTGGAATTGCTCGTCGCTCGCAGGCTCCCAGTAGGAGTAGCGGTCTTCGTTGTTCTCGCGCTCGCAACCCACATCAGTGAGAGCGGCCAACTCGATTCCGGGACGAATTCGCATGAGAAATTCTGGATTATACAGAACTAGGTCCCTGGGGCTGTCAACACGCGGTATTTGTTCCGTAACCCGGAATACCCTCGAAAACTCGTCGGGAAGTTACGACTATCCGGTTCCGCAACTGCATTCCTGCACAACGCTGGACGAGCTTTTTTCCATCTTACGCTCCGAAAGGCGCGTCTATTTAGGTTAACCTGTTAGCAGCGACCGATGGCCCACGAAGAAGAGGTACTGGGTAAAGCCTACGACAGCCGGTTGATGAAGCGGCTGCTCACCTATCTGCGGCCCTATCGCTGGCAGACCGGGATTGCGCTCGGCTCGATTCTGCTCAAGGTTGGGGCAGATGTTCTTGGCCCGTATCTCACGCATGTAGTGATTGACCGCTATCTGGCCCCGGTTCCGGGGCTGCGCACGCCATTTGATTTTTTCTTGAGCAAGAACGCGTTCACCGGCGTCGGCCAGGTCGCGCTACTGTACGTCGGATTGCTGATGTTCAGCTTTTTGCTGGAATATCTGCAAACCTATTTCATGCAGTGGGCAGGGCAGATGGTAATGTTCGATTTGCGCAGCCAGATCTTTCGCCACCTGCAGCGAATGCACATCGGGTTTTATGACAAGAATCCGGTGGGGCGGCTGGTCACGCGGGTCACCACCGACGTTGACGCGCTGAACGAGATGTTCACCGCGGGCGTCGTGTCGATTTTTGAAGATGTGTTCGTGCTCGCCGGAATTGTGTGGATCATGCTGCGCATGAACAGCAACCTAGCGCTGCTTACGTTTGCCGTGCTTCCGCTAATCGCAATTGCGACGAAGCTCTTCCGCGATAAAGTGCGCGATTCATATCGCCGGATTCGCGTGGCCATTGCGCGGATCAATGCGTATTTGCAAGAGCACGTCAGCGGGATGATGGTGCTGCAACTCTTCAATCGCGAGCAGCGAGCATTTAACAAATTCTCCGAAGTAAACGAAGTGCACATGGAGGCGTTCAAAGATGCCATCATGGCGCACGCGGTGTATTACCCGGTGGTCGAAATTCTCTCTGCAACTGCGATCGCGTGCGTGATTTGGTTCGGCGGGAGTAACGTGATCCACAATGTGACCACCATTGGCATACTCGCCGCATTCATTCAGTACGCGCAGCGCTTCTTCCGGCCCATTCAGGACTTCAGCGAGAAGTACAACATTCTGCAGTCGGCGATGGCATCGAGCGAACGCATTTTCAAGCTGCTTGATACCCCAGTGGAGATTACGTCGCCTGCGGTCACAAAGAGTGCTGAAGGCCCAGGCCGGATTGAATTCGATCATGTTTGGTTTGCGTATAGAA